>NZ_JAACYS010000110.1 GCF_009996845.1 Pallidibacillus pasinlerensis
GAAAAAAGCTTTTGCTACAACAACAGCTGCAGTTATGGCAGCATCTGCTGTAGCACCAGTTGCTGCATTTGCTGCTGAATCAAAATTCCCAGATGTTCCATCAGACAAATACTATGCTGATGCAGTTAACTATCTAGCGGAAAAAGAAATTATTAGCGGTACACCAGAGGGTAATTTCAACCCAACTGGAAAAATTACACGTGACCAAGCGGCGAAAATTATTGTTTTAGCAGCTGGTTTAGAAGGAACTACTGAATTAACTTTCAACGATAGTGACAAAATTAAAAGCTGGGCAGTTCCATATGTAAAAACAGCAGTTGCTAACAAAGTTATCAATGGTAACGACAAAGGAAACTTTGATCCAGAAGGTAACTTAACACGTGCTCAAGCAGCTAAAATTATTGTTGAAGCATTTGGTTTAGAAGGAACTACTGAATTAACATTCAACGATAATGACAAAATTAAAAGCTGGGCAGTTCCATATGTAAAAACAGCAGTTGCTAACGGAATTATTACTGGTAGCCCTGAAGGTAACTTCAATCCAGAAGCAAACATTGAACGTGGCGACTTCGCTTTAATGGTTAAACGTGCAATTGATAAAGTTGCAGAACAAGAAGACGTAGAACTTGCAGTTGAATCTGTAAGTGCGATTACTTCTAAATCTTTAAAAGTTAAATTTAACAAAGTTGTTGATACTACCAAAGCTAAATTTGAAGTGAAAAAAGGTTCTGTAAAAGTTAATACTGAAACCATCACGTTTAATGCTGATAAAACTGAAGCTGTTATTGAATTAACAGGAAAATTAACAGCTGGCGAGTACACTGTCAACGTCACTGGCTTAACTGATCAAGCTTTAACAGCTACTACAACTGTTGAAAATGAAAGAGTTGAAACTGTAAAAATTTTAAGTGAAAATGCAGTTTTAGATAAAAATGGTAACAATGTCACTGTTGGTTATAAAGTAGAGAACCAATACGGTGAAGATATCACGGCTAGAACTGCACTAACAGCTAATGCAGCTGGTACAGTAGTTGCTGGCAATGCAAATCCTTCAAAAGGTGTAGTTACTATACCTGTTAAAAAAGATGGTGTTAAAGAAGGAGATTCAATTGTTTTAACACTTGTGCATGCTGCTAGTGGAAAATCAGCTTCAGCAACGGTAAAAGTATCAGCAAAAGCACAAGTTTCTGAAATTGCTATTACTGGTCTTTACAACAAAGATGGTAAGGCTCTAACTGAAACCACTGATCTTTCTAAAGATGCATTCTACTTATTGGTAGAAGGTAAAGATCAATATGGTAACGTAGTAGACGAAGCTGCTCTTGATGCTTCCAATGCTGTACTGATTAATAACACGAATCCTTTAATTGCTAAGGTAGCAACTGATTTT
Source organism: Pallidibacillus pasinlerensis (assembly GCF_009996845.1). Classification (GTDB taxonomy): domain Bacteria; phylum Bacillota; class Bacilli; order Bacillales; family Caldibacillaceae; genus Pallidibacillus; species Pallidibacillus pasinlerensis. The sequence continues at coordinate 1,391 of NZ_JAACYS010000110.1, forward strand.
GAAACAATTAAAGTAAATGGAAAAGATGTAACAGCATTGAGACTAAATGGTTCAGTTACAGCTGGCGAAACGACTGTTATGCTGATCCCTACTGCGAGCGGTAAAACTGCTTCTTATACAGTAAAAGTAGCAGAAAGTCAACGTACTGATACAGTAACTTTTGAAGTTCCAGATTTAGTTGTAGCTAAGGAAAAACTATTTGTACCAATCCAAGTTCTTGATAAAGAAGGTAATCTTGTTACAGATGAAAAAGTTCTAAACGATGCAACAAGAGGTATTAAAGTATCTGGTGTTACAGATGCGAAAGTTAAAAAAGTAGATGGAAAAATTGGCGTAGAAGTTCCTGGTGAAAATGTTAAAGAAGGATACATTTCTTTAGTAGCAGTATCTTCTACTGGAAAATCTACTATTGCAAACATTCAAGTTAAAGCAGAAGCAAAACCTGTGCGGGTTGAAGGTGTAACATCTGACATTAAGACAACAGTTCTTACAGGTTCACCTGCTCAAACACTTTCTGTAGATAATGTGAAGATTATTGACCAATATGAGCGCGAAATGTCAGCCGCCCAAAAAGCAAATTACTTTACTGGTGACACAGCTAAATACTCTTTAGTAATCACAGATGAAAAGCCGGAAGATAATGCTGGTGCAGTTAACATTAAAGATAAAAACACAATTGTTCCAATTGCTAAAGGTACAGAAAAAGTTACAATTTCAATCAAAGATGAAGTTAAAGATGAGGTACTTACAGGCAGCGAAAAATCAGTTACCTTCCGTGTAACAGATGGCACAGAGTATAAATCATACGAAGTGAAATCTGTCGGCACTGTGTATGATGAAAAAGCTGCTGGTAAAACTGATAGAGATGAATATGATAAAGCAGTGGAAGTATATGGTGTGCTTGATGACGGAAGCAAAGTACAGTTAACACATGGGGTTGACTACACTGTTTCGTCTACAAATTCTACTTTTAATAAAGATGTAGCAGATGGAACAATTGATGTTGATGCTGCATATACAACATATGGTGATGCAAAAGAAATTAAACTTCCATTAACAGTTACAATCAATGCTACTGGTGAAAAACTTACACAAGAAGTAACAATTTCTAAAGAAACTCCAAAAGTAACAAAACTAGAAGTTGTGGCTAATGGTAAGGCTGCTGATTTAGCTGCTGGTAAAACAGTTGCTGCACTCGAAAATGTTTCTTATGATGCGGCTAAGGTAGATGCTCCATTTGATTTCTCTGTTTTAGCTGGAACTGTTGCTGATATTGTCGTAACGGATCAATATGGCGTACGAGTTGTATTGACTGGAAGTAACGATAAATTCCCTGATGGAACTACATTTGTAAGCACGTTGACATTCAATAAAGTAGATGGCGAATTGGTATTTGTAAACAATGGTACTGCGTCTGCTAAAGTAACTGAAATTCCAAAAGACTCTGTGTTTAACGTAGTAGTATCTGCAGGTACTTTAACTGCAGCACCGGTTAAAGTAACAGCTACATCAGATTATTCTTATTCATCAGCTCAAGCTGCTGCACAAAAAGTAGTTGATGATGAAGCTGCTAAATATGAATCTGAAGTGACAATTCCTAAAACTACCCAAGCTGATGCTGATATTACTGCAGTTGTACAAAAATTGAAAGAAGATCAAACAAACAACAATGATGTAACTGTTGCTGTTAAATCAATTAAAGAAGATAAAGGTGAGTATTTAACTCTTACTGATGGAGTTCTAAAATTAGTTAAACAAGCTGATAAAGATGCTACTAATAATAAAGCTGTAATCGTATTAAGCTTTACTAAAGATGGTAAAGAAGCTACTAAAGAGGTTACTGTTACAATCGAACCTCTAGATCAAAATGACGAAACTCAAGATCAAAATGACGAAACTCAAGATCAAAATGACGAAACTCAAGGTCAAAATGACGAAACTCAAGATCAAAATGACGAAACTCAAGGTCAAAATGACGAAACTCAAGGTCAAAACTAATAATTTTGTAGGTTGGGTATCCATCACTGTCTGAGAGGGTCCGAATAATGATGAAAGGTCTCGCGGAGAGAAATCTCTGCGGGGCTTTTCTTTTTCCTTTCTTCAATTAAAAAGAAAAAAAGGCAAAGCGGCAATTGCTTTACCCTGAAATGGATGATATCTAGTCATCTGCGACTTTAATCAAAACTTCTTCTCTTTTCCGTTTTATTTCGTTTCCAAATATACTCACAATGATAGTAAGCACTTTTAGCCTGTTCATTTTTAACTACTTTTTCCAAACTAGACTTCGTTAAAAATCGGTCAAGTCTAAATGATTGTGTAAATTTCTCTTTGATAGAAAACATGGACCTGATGCCTTGACGTATAGTAGGCAAGTTCGGAAAATCTCCTTGCCGGCCTTTTTTAATTCTTATATATGCTGCTATGACAAAAAACGCTCATTCATTCCACCTATTCCTCCCGCTCCCATTCCTTTCCGCAATCCGGACATTGCCATTTAATGACACGATCTTCTTCCCGACTGTAAATGCCGATTTTTCTGGATCCATGAGTAGCGCCGTAATGATGCTGGATTTCTTTCGGGATCGGCGGTCCTTGCAAATCAGCCCCGCAAAACGGACAGTATTCTTTGCTCTCATCCATGTTTTTTCACGCCCTTCTTATATGGATTTGGTTCGGTTTGCCTCTTGAAGCGGCAATCCCCTGTCTCCCGCTGGCATGGTCGAGTCAATGGACGAATGGAAAATATGCTTGTTTTCTTGCTCAATGATAAGGGGATGGGAGCGGGGAAGGATGTTGCCTGTGTCCATCTTTCTATTGATTTTTTTGTTGATCCCCGCTACATAAAAGTCAATCCCATTTCAATACAATGCTTTTTTATCCATTGTAACAAATAAAGAGTGGCTGCGCTTTTTTTGTGCTGGAATATATGCAAATTGGATTAAAACCGGAAAAAGCATCGGTTAGAATAATCATGTACGATTCTTTTTATTCACTTTTATTTGAACAAATCAGAATAAACGATGGCCTTTTGGGTCCGAAGAATAGGTTAAAAATCATCGGTAAGGATGTATGACGAAAAACAGTCGTTGGCATTCTTGCCGATGTTTTTTTATTTATCAACAATTTTAATATGGAGGGATTTTCATGAATCATTATTATGTCGTACGAAGAACAAAGGAGAAAGATGAAGAATTTGCTGTGATCGACGCTTTATCTCTGGATGAAGCGAATGCAATCTTCCAATTAGGGACAATTAAATGTCTCTTTCTTGGATTAGAAGGTTGCAATTAAAACATGAGCATCATGGATAAACGACAAAAATGATGGAAAGGTCCTTGACGGGGCCAATTAGGGACAATTAAATGTCCCTATCACGATCTTCATCTGTTGTATTAGTATCCAATGTGTATTTAGTTCCCCGACCTTTACCTATCATTTTGACACCGGAAGATTCAAGTTCTTTTATTATTTTATAAACCTTTTTGCGATTCCATCCGGTCATTTGTCGAACGTCATGATTAGTAAGATCTTGTTCTTTTAAAACAGTTAAAATCCTAATTTTAGCAGCTTCATCATCTAGTGGGATTTGTCGTTCATAAGTCATTTCTTGTTTTAATGCATCGGAGGTTGTTTTAGACAATATATAGTATCTGTACCAAACATAACTGAAAGAAATGTAGCAGAATTAAACTACATCTGCCACAAATGTAAACGTACAACGGATATAAAGAAAGATAGAAATGTTTTCCAGCATATTATCCAGCATATTAGAGGTAAAATCGGAAAAATATAGAAGTTGCTAATTCCAAAACTGTGAATTTAATTATGCGGATTGGTCTAAGAGAATTGAAGTGTTAGGGTTAAGCATTTATGCAGTTATTAGTTTATGTTTATTATTTTTTCTGAAAACGAGATTTCTAGGTATATATTTTTGTTTACAGTCTTTATTCGGCTCTTCGCTGTTTAATGTTGAAAAAACAGGTTACCAGTGCCCATAGGATTCTATCATTTCCTTGTTTGCCACCGGTATTATCCTACATCTAAGTGCTGGTCGCTAAGCAAACAAGAAAGGATAAAACAAGTCATGATAT
>NZ_JAACYS010000111.1 GCF_009996845.1 Pallidibacillus pasinlerensis
ATAAAAAGAGGTGCTGTTAATAAACAGCACCTTTATTTTTACTTACTTAAAACCATTAATAAGTCACCTTGTTTAATTGCATCTTGGTCGGAAACGTAAATTTTTTCAACAGTTCCAGAGAATGGAGCTTGAACTGTTGTTTCCATTTTCATAGCTTCGGTAATAATTAATTGATCACCTTGCTGTACTTGTTCGCCTTCTTTTACTAATACTTTTAAGACAGTTCCAGGCATTGTAGCTGCGATATGATTATCATTAGTTGGATCAGCTTTTGGACGTTCAGAAACTTCTGCTTTAACACTTTCGTCCTTAACAACGATTTCACGTGGTTGACCGTTTAATTCAAAGAATACAATTCTTGTTCCATCTCTTTGAACTTGTCCAATGGAAACAAGTTTTATGAATAAAGTTTTTCCTCTTTCAATTTCTATTTCTAATTCTTCACCTAAACGCATTCCGTGGAGGAATGTTGGTGTATCGATACAGGATAAATCGCCATATCGATCGAAGGCTTTAATATAATCTTCAAACACCTTAGGATACAATGCATATCCTAAGGTATCGAAATCCGTTGGTTTGCGTTTTAATTTAGGGAATAATTCTTCTTTCAGTTGATCGAAATCAACTGGCTCCAACAATTCCCCTGCCCGTTTTTCTAACTGTTTTCTTCCTTTTAACACGACTTCTTGTAATTCTTTCGGGAACCCACCAGGTGGTAAACCGATATGCCCTTGGAAGAATTCGATAACAGATTCAGGGAAATCAATTGTTTTACCTTTTGTAATAACTGTTTCTTCATCTAGATCGTTTTGGACCATAAACAATGCCATATCTCCGACAATTTTAGATGACGGAGTAACTTTTACGATATCACCAAATAGGAAGTTAACACGGCGATACATGTCTTTAACTTCATCCCAACGATTTAGTAAACCAACTGCTTTTGCTTGTTGTTGTAAGTTACTATATTGACCACCAGGCATTTCATGTTCATAAACTTCTGGATGTGGTGCATTCATACCACTTTCAAAATCTTGATAGTACTGTCTTACATCTTCCCAATAATGACTTAATTCATTAAGTCCTTTTACAGATACTGTAGGTTTACGCTTATGACCATCAAGAGCATAAATTAGTGAGTTTGCACTTGGCTGTGACGTTAATCCAGCCATTGAAGATATAGCAGTATCAACAATATCTACACCCGCATCAATTGCTTTTGAATAAGTGAAAATACCATTACCACTTGTATCATGCGTATGCAAGTGAATTGGAAGATCAACAGCTGCTTTTAATTCACTTACAAGTTCATAAGCTGCTTCAGGCTTTAATAAACCAGCCATATCTTTAATTGCTAAAATATGTGCACCTTGTTGTTCTAATTCTTTCGCTAAGTCAATGTAATATTGTAAGTTGTATTTTGCACGAGTTGGATCATGAATATCTCCAGTATAACAAATTGCTGCTTCCGCAATTTTACCTGTATCACGAACTGCACGAATAGCAACTTCCATACCCTTTACCCAGTTTAAACTGTCAAAAATACGGAAAACATCGATACCCGCTTCAGCTGATACTTTTACAAACTCTTCAATTACATTGTCAGGATAGTTTTTATATCCGACCGCATTGGAACCTCTAAATAACATTTGGAATAATGTGTTAGGCATTTGTTTTCGAAGTTCCACTAAACGTTGCCATGGATCTTCTTTTAAGAAACGATAACTTACATCAAAGGTTGCTCCGCCCCACATTTCAAAAGAAAATAACTCTGGTAATAGTTTTTGTGTTGATTCTGCAATTTTTACCATGTCGTAGGAACGAATTCTAGTTGCAAGTAAAGATTGATGGGCGTCACGTAAAGTCGTATCTGTTAATAATACTTGTTCTTGGTTTTTAACCCAATTAACTAATCCTTCAGCACCTGATTCATCGAGGATTTGTTTTGTCCCACGAATATTTTGAATTTCTTCTGTAATTTTTGGCATACGTGGTTTTGCATAAATTGGTTTCTTAATTTTTTCAATGCCAGGGAAACCATTTACAGTAATATCCGCAATATATGTTAGTAATTTTGTTCCACGGTCTTTTGGAATTGGGAATTTAAACAGTTCAGGTGTCGTATCAATAAAGGATGTATCATATTCACCTTTTATAAATTTCGGGTGTTGCATAACATTGACTAAGAAAGCAATGTTTGTTTTGATTCCACGAATTCGGAATTCTCTTAAATTTCGCACCATTTTCGCTGCTGCTTGTTCAAAGGTTAATGCATGAGTGGAAATTTTAACTAATAATGAGTCGTAATGCGGTGAAATAACAGAACCTTGGAATGCATTTCCTGCATCTAAACGAACACCGAATCCACCACCGGAACGATATACTGTGATTTTTCCAGTATCTGGTAAGAAATGATTTAATGGATCCTCTGTCGTAATACGTGATTGAATCGCATACCCTCTAGTTTGAATATCCTTTTGCTCTGGAATACCCACTGTTGGGCTATGTAAGCTGTATCCTTCTGCGATATAAATTTGGGATTGAACGATATCAATTCCTGTAATAAGTTCTGTAATTGTATGTTCAACTTGAACTCGAGGGTTTACTTCAATGAAGTAGAATTCATCCCCAGAAACTAAGAACTCAACTGTTCCAGCGTTCACATAGTTAGTCGATTTCATTAATTGAACTGCAGCTTCACAAATTTCTTCGCGTAATTTTTCAGACAAAGAAACAGATGGTGCCACTTCAACAACTTTTTGATGACGTCTTTGTACAGAACAATCTCTTTCATATAAATGGACAATATTTCCTTGTTGGTCTCCAAGAATTTGCACTTCAATATGTTTAGGATTGGAAATTAATTTTTCTACATAAACTTCGTCACTACCGAACGCTGTTTTCGCTTCTGATTTTGCACGACTGTAGCTTTCTGTTAATTGATCTTCAGAATTTACAATCCGCATTCCACGTCCGCCACCGCCAAGTGCAGCTTTAATAATGATTGGATAACCGTAACGTTCTGCAAACTCGCGAATATCTTCTTCATTTTGAACTTCTTTTCCTGGAACAATTGGAATATTTGCATTTTCTGCTGCGTTTCTAGCTTTTACTTTATCTCCAAAAATGTCTAAATGTTCTACCTTTGGACCGATAAAAATTATGTTTTCTTCTTCACAACGTTTCGCAAACTCAATATTTTCAGACAAAAATCCGTATCCCGGATGAATAGCGTCAACATCATTTTGTTTTGCGATACGTATAATATCTTCTATATCAAGATATGCATCGATCGGCTTTTTTCCTTCTCCAACTAAATAAGCTTCGTCCGCTTTATATCTGTGATACGATCCCGCGTCTTCCTTTGAATAAATAGCAACTGTACGAATATTTAATTCCGTACATGCTCGAAAAATACGAATAGCTATTTCACCGCGGTTAGCGACTAAAATTTTGTTTATTTTTCGCATTTAGTTCACCTCGAATTCAATTTATTAAGATAATTCTGGATTTATATAAAGATTGAGAGAATTGTTGTTATCATACCAAAAAAATTCATTCTCAACAATCTCTCAATCTTTAAAAATTATATTTTTTAATATTTTTCTAAAATAATGATTAATTAATTTTCGATTTTTCCTTAGTTTCCATATCAAGATTTGCTTGGATGGAGACACTTAGCAATAATCCCATACACCCTGATAAAACAATCAGTGATGTACCTCCATAACTAACGAATGGTAGTGTAACACCTGTGATTGGAATTAATCCTGATACTCCACCTAAGTTAATAAAAGTTTGAATTCCAATTAATCCGGCTATTCCAAAGGCTAGCAAACTTCCAAATGCATCTTTACATTTCATACCGAGATGAAATCCTTTTAAGACGATAAAACCTAAACAGAACAGCACGAATCCTACACCTAAAACCCCAAGTTCTTCCGCTATAATAGCCATTATAAAATCAGTGTGGGCTTCTGGTAAATACCCTAATTTTTGTATACTTTTTCCAAGTCCAACACCCATTATTCCTCCAGAACCAATGGCTACATAGGAATTTACTAATTGTAAACCTTCATCAAGTTCATATTTAAAAGGATCCATAAAACTTGTGAAACGGTCTATACGAGTTTGTGTTATTAATGAGTTTCCAGTTAAAGACATTATTGTCGCAAAAATGGCGATGATTACTATTCCAATCCCCATTAGTTTAAATAAATTTTTCCAGTTCATTCCTGCACAAAAAACAACAATCGCACCTGTTGCAAAAATGATTGCAGCAGTACCAATATCAGGTTGAAGTACAATTAAAAAACTAAAGAAACATAAAAATACAACAGGTGGTATAACACCTTTATTAAAGTCATTAATATAAGGTTGTTTTTTACTATAAACTGCCGCTAAATAAACAATTATTGCTAGTTTCACAAACTCGGCAGGCTGAAATTGAAATCCAAAAATCGAAATCCAACTTGTTGCATTGTTTACCGTTCTACCGTAAAGTAGCAAGCCAACTAGAAATGCTAGCATCGTTAGCATCATAAAAATTAAAAAGATATTGTTTTTGTAATTTCTATACGGAATAATCGCTGCTACAAAACATATTAAATACGATAGAACTAAAACCTTTGATTGTTTAAGGAAAAAATAATCACTCTCTACATCATAGATTTGGATGGAAGTAACCATGCTGGCACTATAAATCATGATTAAGCCAAATACACTTAAAACTACATATACTATTAGGAGAGAATAATCTAACGATTTCAGCCTTCTTTTTATCATCTTCCTCTTCCTATCTTATTTTATACTAAAATGCTATACTTTTTCAACAGCATTTTTAAATGTGCTACTCTTTTTAATTTAGATGATTAAATGTGTTATACCAATCATAAGCTAAATGACGATCAATTAAGTTAAATTTTTCAAAAATATAATAAAAAAACCCAAACAATTGGCTGAAATCAACTGTTTGAGCCTTCTAATCGATTACTTTTTCATAGAAGCTTCGTGCAAGGCCGATAGTTTTCTTTCAACTGAGTCTAATAATTCCTTGCCATCCTTTTCATCAACAAGCCCAAGTTTCACAGCAAAATCAATTTGACGAGAAAGACCAAACATTTGCGTATCTAAAACTTCTTCATATAATGGGCATTGGGGCATCGTTAAATGATCCATTTGAACTTCTATAAGCCTTATAATATTCTCAGAATACTTATGTAATAGACTGTAGGCTTTCTGTCGATGATCAACCTTTGTTTCTGACGCCACCATCTTTCCCCCCTCAACCATAAACAGTTCTTGTTAAAATTTTAACTTTTATTACGTAAAATTGCAAGGAAATTAGGATTA
>NZ_JAACYS010000112.1 GCF_009996845.1 Pallidibacillus pasinlerensis
AAATTAATGCTAATTTATATTAGAAAAACATTTCATAAAGTGATTATTAAATCAAATACTATAATCAAAATTATATTTATGAGGTGATTTCATGGGAAGGGAATGGGATTTTGGTAATATTCCAATTGGCACGGAAAAGCGGGAGAGGAGGTTTATTCCGTTAGGAGTGCAAGAACGCGCATTTTTTGGAATTAACGAAATTGAAATAGATGGGAATCCACGTTTTTTTGGATCGGCTTTACCATTTGAAGTGGATGAAAATGATATCCGGGATTAAATATAAACAATTTCTTAGAATACTTTTCCAAAAATTCATTTGTCAACGGTCAAACTCCATTCTATGGTAAAATAAACTAGACTACTAAGATAGAATGGAGTTTTTTTATGAAGTTAGTTAGTTGGAATGTAAATGGACTTCGTGCTTGTGTAAGAAAAGGATATTTAGATTATTTTCACGAAGTTAATGCGGATATATTTTGTGTACAGGAAACAAAACTACAAGCAGGTCAAATCGACTTAGATTTACCTGGATATAAACAATATTGGAACTACGCTGAAAAGAAAGGCTATTCTGGTACTGCTGTTTTTACAAAATTAGAACCACTTACAGTTTCCTATGGTTTTACACCGGATGAAAGTGAAGAAGAAGGAAGATTAATTACTTTAGAATTTGAAGACTTTTATTTAGTGAATTGTTATACACCAAATGCAAAACGGGATTTATCTCGCTTAGCTTATCGTCTCGAGTGGGAAGATAAAATGAGGCAATATTTGCTCGAACTAGATGCGAAGAAACCTGTAATTTATTGTGGAGATTTAAATGTGGCTCACCAAGAAATAGATTTGAAAAACTTCAAATCAAATGAAGGAAACTCAGGGTTTACGAAAGAAGAGCGTGGCAAAATGACTGAGTTGTTAAATGCCGGTTTTATTGATACATTTCGTTATTTTTATCCAAATGAAACAGATCGCTACACTTGGTGGAGTTACATGAATAAAGTTCGTGAACGAAATATTGGTTGGCGGATTGATTATTTTATCGTTTCAGAACGAATCAAGGACAAATTAAATGCTGCGGATATTCACCATGACATAATGGGAAGTGATCATTGTCCTGTAGTTTTAGAAATTGAAGAATAAAAAACTTAAACACAAATTAATAAATTTTGGAAAAGGCGGGTATGCTGTAGACATGTATACTAATTGTGTGGAGGAACGAATATGAAAACTTTTACAGTACATTTTCATGAACATGACCAAGCAGATGCGATGACAGTTAAAAAATTGAGTGAACAAGATTTTGATACGGTTTCTTCCGGAGGTGTTAGGCAGTTATTTGAACTTGATACGAATCTTGGTTTATTTGTATTCATGGATGCCGAGGACAATGAAGGAAATGAAACGTATCACATTTTACGTTATGAGGAAGATAGCGAAGAACCTAATGATTATTATTCATTAGAATTAAAAGACTTTTACGATTTAGTCGCTTTATATATGAGTGATATGTATGTAGAAGATGATGAAGATGAGGATAGTTATGGACCAGTTCAACATTTAGCTCATTTATTATTTCATATTGTAGATTCGGGAAAAGAAGTTACACCATAAAGGATAGGACTGTCAACTGGCAGTCCTTTTTTACTGTTATATAGGATGAGGAGGTTGAGGAGAGTATGAGAGAAATTCCAGAGCATTTAGAAAAGAAATTGAATATTATATTTGTCGGATTTAATCCAAGTATTATATCGAGTGAAACCGGTCATCATTATGCAAACCCAACAAATCGCTTTTGGAAAGTGTTATTTGAAGCAGGTTTAACAACACGAAAATTTTCGCCTGAAGAAGATCGCAAACTTCTAGAGTTAGGTTATGGTTTAACGAATATTGTAGAACGCCCGACGAAAGGAGCCAATGATATTACGAAAGAAGAATTTATAGAAGGACGGAAAAAGTTAAGGGAAAAAATTGAATATTATAGACCAAAAGTAGTATGTTTTGTTGGAAAGGGAGTGTACCAACAATATAGTGGAATAAAAAGATGTAATTGGGGAAAGCAAGACCAATCGATGGTTGATGGCGTAATCGATTTTGTTGCTCCTTCAACTAGTGGATTAGTGCGCTTGCCTATTAATGAAATAGTTACGATTTATAAACAATTAAAGAGTTTAGTAAAATGAAAGTGACAATTGTGTTAAGTTATTTTAAGATAATATAAGAGTTAATTTATGATAGCAATTAAGGAGAAGATACAAATGTCAAAAATTAAAATAACTTGTGATAGTACGGCAGATTTATCCAAAGGTACACTTCAAAAATATAATATTGATACTGTCCCACTATACATCATATTAGAGGATGAAACTTATAAAGACAGTGTTGATATTCAACCTGATGATATTTATGCATACGCAGAAAAAACGGGAAAATTACCAAAAACTGCCGCGGTATCTGTCCAAAACTATATTGACCTATTTTCTAAATATCAAGATTATGATGCGATTATTCATGTGAATCTTGGACAACAATTTTCCAGTTCTTTTCAAAATGCCCATCTTGCAGCGCAAGAGTTTAAAAACGTTTATGTAATAAACTCTGACAATTTGTCGACTGGATCAGGACATATTGTTTTGGAAGCGGCTGAATTAGCTGAACAAGGTCATGATGCGAAATTTATTTACGAAAAGTTACAAGAGTTAATTCCAAAAATTGAAGCAAGTTTTGTATTAGATACGCTAGATTATTTGAAAATGGGTGGTAGATGTTCAGCAATCCAAGCGTTCGGTGCAAGTTTATTAAACATAAAACCTTGTATTGAAGTAATAGATGGAAAAATGGATGTCGGGAAAAAATATCGCGGAAAGATTGAAAAATCAATCCAAAAATATGTGGTAGATCGTCTTAAAAATCGCGATGATATTGCGACAGACCGCGTTTTTATTACTCATTCAGGTTGTTCAGAGGAATTAATAAATAACGTAAAACAAATTGTATTAGAGCATCAACCATTCGAAGAAGTATTAATTACACGGGCATCATGTACGATTTCTAGTCATTGTGGACCAAATACGCTAGGTGTATTATTCAAAACAAAATAATTTTTGGGGGCTTTCCTAATATGTTACAAGGGGAGCCCCTAACTTTTTTGTTTTTCTGTCCATAGTTATTTAGCAAAATATTTTTGTGTAAAATATGGCTGGTTCTCATCATTAAAAGCAACACCAACCCCAAGATATTCAAAGTCTTCATTTAAAATGTTTTCTCTATGACCAAGTGAATTTAATAGACCTTCATGGGCATAAATACTACTAAATTGTCCGAAGGCTAGATTTTCACCTGCTATTTGAAACTGAATTTGATCTTCACGCAATCGGTCAAAGGGAGACTCACCGTTTAAGTTAGTATGGCTAAAATAATTGTTTTTTGCCATATCTAAACTATGTTCCCGGGCTGTAATGCGAACTAGTTCATCCCACGTTAAAACGGAAAGTCCATGTTTTACTCGTTCAGCATTCGTTAAATCAAATAATTGATATTCAAATCCTTCGATTAATTCTTTCGTTGGAATTGTATATATATCTTGTTTTTTATCCTCCAATTGTTTTGCAATTATTTGAATTGCAGTAACCGTATTATTTTCATGCTGATCATAAAAAATGGTAATATAACTTGAATCTTTTTCATACAAGTCATAATCCCGGTCCTTTGGGAGTTTATAAATAACAAATTCTTTATGAATGCTGTCTAATGATTTTCCCATAATATTTTGGACTTGTTGTTTTGTTGTACCAAGCAGAATGCCGTTTTTTGAAGAAATTAAATTTTGGTTCGTAAATAAACCGACGACCTGATTATTTTTATCATAAGTTACCATAAAAAAGTTGTTATAATTGTCATGGTACGTATGCCAATATGTATTGTATTCATTTAATGATATTCGTTTTGCTTCACCATATATTGCTTCAATTGTAGATTTTGATTGACCTAATTCAATATTTGCAACAGAAAAGATTTGATTATCAGGTATATTTAAAGTAGGAGAATCTCTAGTTTCCGCTTCATCTTTTGATTCATTTAATAAAATGTTGTTTTCTTCTTTAATGGATTGGAAAATATTAGATAATTGTTGTTGTAGCTCATCTATATTAATTTGATCAACAATTACCGCAACTCCAGACTTTATTTGATTTATAATTGAATCGCTTTTCGAGGTAGCATTTGTTGCCAAGCCAATTAAAATAATAACGGCAATTGCGATTAATAATTTTCTCAAAGGCTATCACTCCTCTCAGTTTCATTTTTGCCAATCTATCGAAAAAAAAGACAATAAATCAAGGTTTAATCTGATTCTATTTTACTTGTATTATAGCAAACCATTTATTTATGTAATATATTTTTATAAAAATAAAAGGCTGTTTTTTAAGTAAACAGCCCTTATAAATAAATACCTAAATTTTTAAATGTTTTTATAACCAAGCAGCACCAACGATAATTAGAAGGATGAATAAGACGACGATTAAAGCAAACCATCTACCGGCGCCATATCCGCCTCCATAACCGCCTCCGTATCCATATCCACCATATCCATGGCATTTATAGAATCCCATAAAAAAACCTCCTCTTGTTAGTTTATCAAATGTTGATTTACCAAATGTAAGCTGAACCTACGATGATTAATAGGATAAACAGCACTACGATTAGTGCAAAGCCTGCACCATAGCCGCCATGTGGGCCATGATGTCCGCGTCCGTCACTCATCAATAAACACCTCCATGTTTATTTGTTGTATTATATGTGGCGATTTCTCAATTGTCTGGTCTTTTGTCCCGAAACTATAGAATTTGGGCTACTTACTGTTTGCTAGTTTTCTTCACAAAGGAAGTAATTTGTTTTACTAAAGGATCAGCTTGTTTCATTACTCTGTTTATTTGTTGGATTGAGTAGGAAATTTTATCAAAATCAATTTTTCCATCATCTCTTTTAAAATAATCTATAAAGAGGTGGGAATACGGATTGCGAAATTTTTGATGATGTGGAAAAAAAGGGTGTCTTGGTGGGCGATAATTTCGAAACATCAAAACCCTCCTTCCTGAAGAAAATATACATTTTTTAAACAAATGAACTACTATAGTATATTCCTTATATGTTCAAGAAGGTTGGGCGGTTGAAAAAAAATCCCATAAACAATATTCGCTTTGTTTCCCATATATACCGAACTAAAACTACCAAACAAGTAAACGAGAAAAATTATTCCTATAATAGTCTCACTATATGAAAATGGTGGTTGACTTAAC
>NZ_JAACYS010000113.1 GCF_009996845.1 Pallidibacillus pasinlerensis
ACTCAAAATAAAACTGACTAAATGGTTAATTAAAACGCTTTGTCTTGTTCAGTTTTCAAGGTTCAAGTCTCGCTTTCTTCTTGAAGCGACCTAATTAATTATATCAGGATAATTAAATATGTCAACTCTTTTTTTGAAAAGATTTTTAAAGAAGTAAAAAACTTCTTTTTTTGAAGCGACTTTTCAAGTTTACTACTTAACAAGAAATTTGTCAACTTCTATTTTATTGCCATTTTAATTAAGAACTTTTGTCTAATTTCTAACGGCAAATATTAATATATCAGGTATGCATATGATTGTCAACAAATAATTTGACCTTTTCATACGTAAATACTCTTTACTATATAATTGTTAATCCGTCTGTGTTCACAGTGCGTACCTTATGAAAAAAATAAAAGGTGTTCGTTCAAGGTATCAGTAATATCCAAAAAATTATACTGAACAAATTAAGCTCCCTTGAAGAACCGCCTTTTATAATGTTTTCGATTCTTCTATCTCTATAAACGACATTACTTTGTTAGGGAATAATAACGATGTTTAATCACTTTACTCTTTGATTCTTCTAATGTTACATTGATAAATTCTTTTTGCACTAAATATTCAAGTACAATAAATATATCTATACCGTACATTTTTAGTTCGTTATGATCTAGAATTTCTTGGATCGACCATTGTTGTTTTTCATTTAATGTATCAAGAATATGTCCCGCTCCAAGTTCAGTTTTTGAATGAATGAAAAAGTCACTTACTAAAAATAATAATTCAAGGCGTTTTTCTAAAGATTCTTCACTATAAAGTAACTCTCTATACATTTTGTATATTTCAGGTTCAATTGTCTTTACTTGGTTCCAAACTGTAACTTCTGGTTGAAAACCTTTTTCAATCAGCGATAATCTTCCTAAATGATGTAGAGAGTGGGTAACATGATTAAATGCATCCATAAAATGTTTTTGTTCAAACAATTGTCGACCATCATGATATCTACGGATTAATTTTGCAAACTCTAAACCAATTCGAATTTTTCGCGCGTGAAATGGAAAATCATTTAGTTCTTGTATTAATGAATGTAAGTAGTCGTTACGGTCAAACAAGATTTTCCCTTGAAACAGCCAATCAAATATTTTTCGGTTTGTTCCTTTCATTAGCCAATCTTTTAATTGATATTTGTTAACAATATGTAAACCGATTTTTTGCTCCTTTGCCTCATATTGTTTAACCAATAAATTTTTATTATCCTCGTCTGTAATAATCAGTAGTATGTAATCAAATGTATCTGTAACCGCATCTAAGTGTTCAGTTCCTTCTATTAATAGAACACCAAGAGTAGAAGGAAAGCTGGCTCGCTCTTGGTACAACGTTCGCAGTATATTTTCCATGTTTTTTTCCTCCAGACTTTCTTTTGGATAGTACTTAATTTCGACAAATATCGTTAAAATTCCTCTTTGTTTTTTACATAAGCTAAAATTTTAGTATTTAATTATTCTAGTATGTCACAAATTTCCATTTGTGATAGGTTTTCAAGTTAACCTCTATCAAAAATAGACATAACTAAATTATCATATTTCTATTTGAAGTTTAATTATGTTTTTATTTTTATAATTAATACTTTTCAGTCTATATTACCTACCTTTTATGGTATAGTTTTTTTAGGGAGGGAGAAACGTGGCAAAATACTCTAGTAAAATAAATAAGATCCGCACATTTGCATTAAGTTTAATTTTTATTGGCATTGTTATTATGTATGGTGGATTATTTTTAAAAGGTATGCCAATCTTAATGGTCACACTAATGATTTTAGGTTTATTATGTATCGTTGCCAGTGCTGTTATCTACTTTTTTATTGGTATGTTGTCTGTAAAAGCCGTACAAGTCGTTTGTCCAACATGTAATAAGACAACGAAAATGTTAGGCCGCGTTGATATTTGTATGTTTTGTAATGAACCATTAACATTGGATAAAAGTTTGGAAGGTAAAGAATTTGATGAAAGGTATAATCGTAAAAAGAATTTAAATTAGGTTTTGAGGGGATTTTTAATCAATGTTCAATCGAAAAATAGAAGATAGCGATTCAAAAAAATATGCTTCCGAAAATAATTTCGGGAGCATTTGAGATTTTACGTTAGCTTTTCTCACATAGTTTACTACCATAAGAAAGCTAATCTTTCACAAGACTGAAACAGTTACCAATATCATTTCTTAGTTGACCTTGTTGTTTGCACATTCTGGACATAAACCGTAAACTTCTAAACGATGGTGACTAATTTGATAACCAGAAACGTGCGAAGCAAATTGTTCAATCTCATCTAGACCAGGGTATTGAAAGTCTGTTATTTTACCACAGTCTTCACAGATGATATGGTAATGTTCATGAGTAACAAAATCAAAACGACTTGACGCATCGCCATATGTTAGTTCTTTGACTAAACCAACTTCTCGAAATACGCGCAAGTTATTATAAACCGTAGCAACACTCATATTTGGAAATCTACTTTCCAGCGCTTTATATATTTCATCAGCAGTTGGATGTGTCATTGAACTAATCAAGTATTCAAGTATCGCATGACGTTGCGGAGTGATGCGGACACCAGAATCTTTTAAAGTTTCTAACGCGTCTTTCAGATAATCTGCAGACACCGTCATGCACCTCGTCCTTCTTTCTAAATTAATAATCATTATTAATAAATAATCGTCATTAATGATAGTGTACTAATTAATAATTGAGTTTGTCAATCAATTCACAGTGAAAATGTTGTTATATTAGTTATTCATTGTATTTTTTCGTAAAATAGATTTGTAATTTCATTCCTCATGCAAGTTTTTTTCTTTTCCATTTAGCTTTTCATTAACAAATCTTGCAGCCACAAACAAAAAATCCGATAAACGATTCAAATATGCCAAGACAAATGGATTTACTTGTTCAATACTAGTTGCAGTTCGTTCTGCTCGTCTAACTATTGTTCGCGCTACATGTAAAGATGCACCGGCTGGATGTCCCCCTGGCAAAATAAAATTATTTAATGTAGAAAGATTCGAGTCTAATTGATCAATTGTTTCTTCTAATTCTTTTATATGCGCTTCTTCCAGTTTCCATTTCACTTCTTTTCCTTCTGGTGTTGAAAGTTCCGCACCGACATGAAACAAAATCGTTTGGACTTTATGGAAAATGTATAGTAACTGGTCCTTTTCTGCAAACTTTTCCTTTTGTAAAAAACTTGTCGCAAGACCGATATATGAATTGGCTTCATCACAAGTGCCATACGCCTCCACACGTGGGTCATTTTTCGCAACTCGTACTCCGTATACTAATGATGTCGTTCCTTTATCGCCTGATCTCGTATAAATTCTCATACTAATACCCCCGATCTAAATCAATCACATTAATGAAATCATTATTCTTATCAATATAAGCTTGTAAGTTTTTAGCAAAAATTTCATAGGCTCTCGGTAAATACATATTTGTTAAAGCAGATAAATGAGGTGTGAGCGTCACCTTTTCACATGTCCAGAATGGATGGTCTTCAGGAAGTGGTTCTTTTTCAAAAACATCGAGAAAAGCATGGGCTAGTTCTTCATTATTAAGCGCTTCTAAAAGATCTTCCTCATTGACAGCATTTCCTCTTCCAACATTAATAAATACAGCGTCTTGTTTCATACGGTTAAATTGTTCTTTTGTAAATACATATTGTGTTTCATTTGTGTTCGGTAAAACCGATACAACGTAATCTGCTTTTGGTAAAACTTCATTTAAATAATCTCTTGAATACGTTTCGTGAAAGGCGTCATTTTTATTACCACTTCGATTTATACCAATTGTATGCATGCCGAAAGTACGTCCATACGTACTAATTTGACTTCCAATGGCTCCCGCTCCAACAACAAGTAATGTTTTTCCATAGACTTCCTGAATCGGTACCTTTTTATTCCAAACTTTTTCACTTTGTTGTTTTAAAAAGACATCCAGTTGTTTTGCATATTGTAAAATATATCCGAAAACAAATTCGGCCATCGGGATTTTATGAATTCCTCTAACATTTGTAACAAGTATATTACGTTCTTTCAATATTTGAGATGGTAATTTTTCAATCCCAGCCGACATAACCATAACCCATTTTAATTTTTCAGCTTTCTGTACAACTTCTTCCGTTAAGTCCTCTCCATATGTAACGAAAACTTCTGCTTCGCTAATATGTTTCACAATATCCTCTTGATTCTTAATATACAAGAAATCAACATTCGGGAATTGCTCTTGTAGTTGTTTTTCCAATTCTTCATTTCTTTGTACTCTTGCTAAAATAAGCATTACCTCTCCCCCTTATTCATTATCACATTCATCCTTGTTAAAATTATAATACCATTTTGTAAATATTTAGAAAACTACTTAATGGTACAAGGGGACGGGTCCATCGTTTCATTTGAGGAATGAAACAGAGGGACGGGTTCACTGTACCAACAAAAAATGATACACCGAATGGTACAAGGGGACGGGTTCATCGTTTCATTTGAGGAATGAAACAGAGGGACGGGTTCACTGTACCAACAAAAAATGATACACCGAACCCGTCCCCCTGTCCCCCCCTGTACGAAAAATACCGGACTAAGTATTTTTTAGTCCGGTTATTGAGTGAAGATTCATGAGGAGGTATACCCTACTATACTATATGCACACCTTGTTTAAAGGCATGGTCAAACGCCTTGAAAACATAAAACGGGCGAATATCTTGAAACGTTTTACAGATTTTCTTTAATATAATTTAACGTTTCTTCCACATGACCTTGCACTCGAACTTTTCTCCATTCCTTTACAAGTACACCATCTTTATCAATTATAAAGGTCGAACGTTCGATCCCCATATATTCTCGACCGAAGTTTTTCTTTAACTTCCATACACCGAATTGTTCAGCGACTTCATGGTTTTCATCAGATAAAAGTAAAAACGGTAGTCCATGTTTTTCAATAAACTTTTCATGTCTACTAATTGGATCAGGACTTATCCCTAAAATCACCGCATTTACTTCTTCAAATTCTTTACTAAAATCACGGAAATCACATGCTTGTGTCGTACACCCCGGTGTCATATCTTTCGGGTAAAAGTAAAGAACGACATGTTTTCCTCGATAATCCGATAGTTTTATAGTTTCCCCGTTACTTGCCGGTAAAGCAAAATCTTGTACTTTTTCACCAACCGCAATAGTCATTGTAATCCCTCCTATATGTATATTTTTACCTTAACGAAACAATAGAGAAAAAACAAATCTTATACTTGTCAC
>NZ_JAACYS010000114.1 GCF_009996845.1 Pallidibacillus pasinlerensis
AAAAACAGACGTTGTACAAGAAGAATCTGAAAAATATATTGAACAATTAACAATGTTTTAAAAATGAGCCGTACAACTTGTACGGCTTTTTCTTTATTCAATATTATATTCTACTTTACATTGTATAACTAATTCTTCAAGTAATTCCTTCATATGTCCGTTTTCAATAACATAGTTTAAATAATTGTATAATTTCTCAATATTAATGATTTCTTCAAAACAATCTAAGTATCTTTTTAAAACTTCTTTATCTTTGAATTGTCTCTCGGCATCTTGAAGTATTCTACTTCTTATTTCCTCTTCGTCTAATTTTGTTTTTATCACAAAAGTAATTGGAAACTTATTTAATTTATCAATATCTAAGAAGTATTTTTTGAAATTCAAATCTTCAGTTACTTGATAAATTTTCCCTAGTGGTTTTAATAAATAATCTATTCCACCATCATTAGCGTTAGTTCTTCCAGTTTTGTAAAGTACAAGGTTGTGTTCTTCTAGAGATTCCTCTGAAAAGCCGAATAACACCGTTTTATCGATATAGACATACTTTAAAATACAAAATGCTACAATTTCAAAAATACGAGCATCTATATTTGGCTGTAATTGATCTCTTATAAAATCAATAGCTGCTTGAGGATTTTCTTCATAAGTATTTTCAAGTTCAATACACTTTTCAAAGAATAATTCAAATATTTCTGATTTTAACTCAACATATTTATCAATTATTTCAATTACATCTTTTGCTAAATTAATTCCATCAAATATTAATAATTCTTCATTAAACCAATACTTGCTTTTTTCAGTATCACGAATAATTGGAGTTAATCCATTATGAAACTTAGCAAACTCTTCATTTAATCGGTGATTTAATGCATGGTTTTGTAATTTTGCTCCAAACTTTAATTCTCTTTGTCTATTAAATAGAGGTGTAAAATCAGCACCTTCATAATCTTTGTAATCTTTATCGCCATCTAAATACCCTTTATTGATATAATCCTCTACTAGTACATAAATAGCATAAAGATTTGCGAAAGATCCTCTAGATTTACTGTTTCTCCCTACACTTGCTGTCTTTCTTTTTAAATATTGTATTAGTGGTAATTCTAATATTTCTTCTGCTCTTTCTGGATGGTTTTTAAAAATAATTTCATCGATAAAATTTTGTGACATTTTTTCCCTCCGAAAAATTTATTTGTACATCCTTAATTATTATCTTGATAAAATTCTTACAAGTCAAGGTAACGGTGATTAAATTGGAGAATTTTGAGTATAATGTAGTATAGAGGTGATATTGTGAACAAAATAATTTGTTTCAGTGCTTCAAGTAAAGAGGCATATAACAATTTTATAAACACAACTACAAAACCTATTAAAGATGAATTAATATCAGAACAAATTACAAGTAAATGTGATGAAGATTATTTTTTGTGGGCTATGAGATACAGCAAAAAAAATGAATCTTTGTGGAAAAAGATAAATAAAGGGGATTACGCTTTATTTTATAGAAATAAGAAATTTATAGGATATGGTGAAATTCTGGGTACATTTTTGAGTGAGGAATTAGCAAGTAAATATTACAATAATATTATTTACAAGTTAATTATTGTTTTAAAATCAGTTAAAGTTATGGAATTTAGTCGTGAAAAGATGTGGAAATTATTTAAATATAGCGATGTAGCAAGGATACAAGGTATGATGATTCCTAATTTAGTGGTTCAAAAACAATTATTAAATGAACATAATAACATAGCTAACTTAATTAATCATATTTTAGATTTACAAGAAAACATTAGTTGATGCCTTCCTTAATTATTGGAAGGCATTTCCAGTAGTTAGTTGAATTTTTATTGCTAGTATTATTTTACACTTTTACTAGAACATTTATTTGTGAGATTCACTAATGTTTCCTACAGACTTTTCTAGAAAGTATTTTCTAAATATTAGCATCTATTTAGAGGATAAATATGTCTAGTAACGGAATTAAAAAATTTTTTGATACAACATGATAATATCAACTTTAGATTGTTAAATATTAATTAAAGCCCCAGTTATAAGAAGCCATTCGGGGTCAACGCATAACATTTAATTTATTGACAGTCATAACACTTATACTTTGATAGAATTAATTACTAATAAAGTAAAATTTGATTCCTTTCGGTAAGGACATGGTGAAATTGAAACAACATTAACCAATTCCCCATTTCATTAAGGAACTAAAGGAAAGGGATCAGATGAAAATGTACTGCACCTTCGACGTATTCTCCTCTCTAGTTTAATTTTGTCACATAGAATTTCTTGACTCTAAATAATAACTATAAAGATAAAAATAAACAACGAATTTTAATTACAATTAAAGACGGGATTAGTAATGAAAAACAAATATTGCAAGGGTCCATACTGGGAATCTAAAAATTACCCGAGTGAAGAAAGTAAAAATGTAAATGTATTATTTTATCATCTTCTAACAATCAGTGAGGAAGAATATCCAGAATTACTTTGAGGAGTTAAAGCATTTGGTTGCTAGAAACGTAGACAAAGAAGAGCTAATTTATATCCCCTTCCCTTTACTATAATTAAAAGTTCCAAAAACATTAATAAAACTTTAATTAACCAATTTGAAGCCCAAAACAATGAGAAAGAAGCTATAAAGCTCTAATTTTGATGTAGTAATCATCATAAATCCATGTAAAACTGATTTTGACGGTCTATATAGGTATTACTATAATTTATTTGAAATTTAAATATTAAGGGGCTTTTTCGAACATGTTTTTTCATTAATTAAGAGGGAGTGGTTTGAAATGGAAATGTATATTAAAAAACAAGAAAAACTACCTGAGAACGGGAAAAAACTATTCTTACAAACTAGTGAGTTTTATGGTTCAGCAGATCTTGGATTGGGAGATATGTTCCAAATATACACTTACATAACCGGATACAAACTTTCTGCTGATACACTGGTTGATGCATTCATAAATGGTCATTTAACTAAATTCGATAATTACATATATTCAATCATTTACAATTACAAGCAATTTATAGAGTTATCTATGAAAACGATATATTATCTTCATTCAAATGAAACTTTAGAAAGTATAGAACAAAACATTACTAGAGTGAATCAAAACTTAGTATTAACTTGGGGTTTAATTGAACCGCTACTTAATCAAATTTACACAACCGCAGAAGATGTTAATGTAATGAACGCTGCAAAAGAATACATTATTGAATTCCAAAATTTTATTGAAAAATCATTTGATTTCATATACCCATTTACGATAGATATTATCACATCGTCATCAACAGAAAAAAGAATTGATGTAATAAACTTGAAAGAAAGAATAGAAGAACTTTACCAATTCTTTAATCAAAGTGACTGGGCACTTGTTGAATATTTAGAATCCAAAAATAGTGAAGCTCACACACTCTAAAGTAAATTACTGATACCCCAACATTTTAACGCGTATCTGAAATAACCATCAAAACCTTTGGATCTACGTCAAGTTTTTGGACACAAAAAGATTAAGTTTTTTTGCACAACAACCATTCATGGATTGTTCCACGTCCCAAGTAGATTGTCAAAGTGAAAAGATCCTTTGACAATCTACTTGGGACATGGAGAAATAAACCCATGGCTGTTGTGCCAAAAAAATGTGAAGGGGGAAGTGGTTCTGTACCCCATGTTTTACGCTGCTATTCGGCACATTTTTTCGTATTCATCCGGTGTCAAATAACCAATGCTCCCATGAATTCGTTTGCGATTATATCAACCTTCGATGAATTGAAATAACGCAATTCTCGCTGTCTCAAAGCTTTC
The DNA here is from genome assembly GCF_009996845.1 of Pallidibacillus pasinlerensis. GTDB lineage: Bacteria > Bacillota > Bacilli > Bacillales > Caldibacillaceae > Pallidibacillus > Pallidibacillus pasinlerensis. Next base: position 3,812 of record NZ_JAACYS010000114.1, read on the forward strand.
GTATTTGGTTAGATACACTTCTTCTTTTTTCAATATGGCATGAAAAGATTCAATACAAGCGTTGTCATATGGACATCCTTTTCGACTAAATGACGAAACCATTTCATGTTTTTTTAGTAGTTTTTGAAAGGCTTCACTTGTATATTGTGTTCCTAAATCTGTATGCACGATAAGACCAGGATCGGGCTTTTGATCTTGAATCGCATTCTGAAGTGCTTCCAGCACAATTTCTGTTGTCATGGTACGAGAGAATTTATATCCGACCACTTTTTTTGTATGTAAATCAAGAACGGACGCTAGATAACACTAACCATCACGAAGCGTATGGACATATGTAATATCAGCTACCCATTTTTCGTTGATTGTTGTTGTAGTGAAATCTTGATTTAATACATTTTCTCGTTCTTCTACGGGCTTTTGTGTTGGTGTTGGGCGGAATTTTTTTACAATACATGATTGGATGCCTGCTTGTTTCATCAAACGTTGAACTCGATTGATACTACCTGTATAGCCTTCTTTTTTAAGTATTTCAAAGATTTTAGGGGCCCCATAACGACCCTTACTTTCTTTATGGATTACTCGAATTCGTTCAAGCAGTTGTTCGTTGGCGACATGATAGCTATTCGGCTTCTTGTGAAACGATTGATAATACGTACTTTTAGGCATCTTTAAAACACGACACATCATTTGGATTGGATGATGTTCGCTTTCTTTTGTAATCAAGTCAATCAGTTCTTGCTCATCTATTTTCTCGCGAATAT
>NZ_JAACYS010000115.1 GCF_009996845.1 Pallidibacillus pasinlerensis
ATATATCAATATATTGACACGCTTTCGAAAAAATAGTATTCTCTTATTTGGCAGGCCGATATAGGAAAAATATGGAAAAGAAGTACGCTTGGAACGGACTTGAAAAATATACAATAACTATTTAATTTCCATGAATTTTCTCCATATTTTTCTGTCCTTTTTGTCCATAAAAAAATACATAGGAGGTAAATTATGTTTAAATTTCTAAGACCCGCTCCGCATATTGAGCCTCTGCCTGCTGATCAGGTTGACGCAACTTATAAGAGGCTCAGAATCCAAGTCTTTATGGGTATTTTCTTGGGCTATGCGGCGTATTACCTGACACGTAAGGTGTTCTCCATCGCCATGCCTTATCTGTCAGAACAAGGATTCAGCATGACCGAACTCGGGTTTGCTTTATCCGCCATTTCTGTTTCATACGGAATCAGTAAGTTCGTTTCAGCATGGATTTCTGACCGAAGTAATGCCAAAGTATTCCTGCCTTTGGGACTTACTCTATCTGCAATTATCTGTATACTTATGGGTATTTTTCCAGTATTTACTTCAACTGTAACGATTATGTTTGTTATGCTTTTCCTGAACGGTTGGTTCCAAGGTATGGGCTGGCCGCCTTCCGGGCGTATTCTCGTCCACTGGTTTAGTGTCAACGAGCGGGGCACAGCTACTTCCATTTGGAACTGTGCTCATAACGTTGGTGGCGGATTAATGGCTCCTCTTGCAGTAGCAGGTGCCGGCATGTTTGCGGCCATCGGATTTGGTGTAGGAGACTATGGCGGCGTATTTATTTTGCCTGCGCTTGTTGCTATCTTGGTCGCTGTAGTTGCATACTTACTCATGAGAGATACTCCGCAATCATGCGGACTTCCGCCCATCGAAGTTTGGCGCGATGACTATCCGACCAAAGAAAAGAAGACATTTGAAAGAGAATTAACGGTCAAAGAAATTCTTTTCAAATATGTATTAAACAACAAATGGGTTTGGATTATCGCTTTTGCAAATATCTTTGTTTATTTCGTACGGTACGGAGTGTCTGACTGGGCTCCGATCTTCTTAAGCCAGGAAAAAGGCTTTAACATGTCTCAATCAGGTTGGGCGTATTTCCTTTACGAGTGGGCAGGAATTCCGGGAACACTGCTGTGCGGATGGATTTCCGACAAGGTGTTTAAAGGCCGCCGCGGCCCGGCTGGAGTCGTCTTTATGATCGGAGTTACGATTGCCGTTCTCGCTTACTGGTTCAACCCGCCCGGCAATCCGACAATTGATATGATCTGTCTCATTGCCATTGGCTTCTTAATTTACGGACCGGTTATGTTGATCGGATTGCAGGCTCTCGACTCAGTTCCGAAGAAAGCTGCCGGTACAGCAGCAGGTTTAACAGGCCTGTTCGGATACCTCGGCGGTTCTGTTGCTGCAAGTGCCTTGATGGGTATCTTAGTTGACAATTACGGCTGGAACGCCGGGTTTACAATGATGGTGGCAGGCTGTATTATTTCCACGATCTTGTTTGCATTAACTTGGAATGTACGTGGACAGGAAGTTGTGAAATAATAAAATGCTAACGAGTAAATAAGTGAAAAAGGATGGGTCACACCTGTCAAAAGGAAGAAAGACTCATCCTTTTTCTATAAGGTCTTTCACTATCAGATGCCAAGGCACGAAATAGAGTAGGATAACCTCTTTCAAGGCTACCCCCTCATCAAACCGTACGTGCCCTATTAAGGCATACGGCTTACCAATGTGTTACAATTAATACGTCGCTAACCTTTGCGCATATTGCATTTTACGGACACGGTCAGGAGTGTAAAACTCTTGACCCTTTTCTTTCGCTCTTTGTTTACGTTTTTCGAGTTCTTTTCGTTGTTTTTCTTTCATACGTTGGATGTAATTTTCTAAAGTAAATCCATAAATTTTATGATAGTAATACCAATATGCTGGTATTAAACCTATCTTCGCAAAGAATTCATTATTCCATTTTGTTTTCATAAGATAACCTTTTCTTTGGTTTGGATGACTGTGTATCATGGCAACTCTTAACCTTTTTCGTATGTAACCATCTATCGCTAATAACTCTTTTCCAAATGCTTGAAAGAATCAAGAACTTTTAAATCCAAATTGTGCATTGCACTTGATTGCTTCATAGATCGTCAGAAAATAGTTTACCTTGCCTCGAATGATTGGATTAACCTGCCCAGGCCATTTCTCTTTGCTGAGTGTGAGTGTTTTCCTTGTCTTTGCTTTTATTTTCTGACGAAAATCTTTCCAAGTTGTATCTTTTGGTTTAGCGATATAGTATGGTTTACCATCCTTTTTGCGTTTTCGCCAATGTTCAAATGTAAACCCTATGAAGTCAAAATCGTCATTATTGAAATCTACAAATTTCGTTTTCTCCGATGAGAGTTCAAGACCGAGTTCCGCTAGTTTCTCTTTCGTGACTTCTGCAGCTTTCTTGATGTCTTCCTCTGTTTTAGCAAACACTAGGAAATCGTCTGCGTATCTGACAAATCGAAAATTGTGCTCAGCCCACATCCAATCAAGCTCATTTAGATAGATATTGGCTAGTAGTGGAGAAATGACACCCCCCTTGGGGTGTTCCTGAAGCTGTTGCATGGTATTTTCCTTCCTCCATGTATCCAGCTTTTAACCATTTCTAAATCATGTCTAATACCGTTCCATCCGTAATGTATTTGTTTAACACTCTCATTAAGTTCTTATGCGGAATATTGTCGAAGAAGCCTTTGATATCTGCATCATAAATGTAGTTATATTCTTGTTCGATATTAGCCATGATTATTTGTAGGACGCGCTTCGCGCCTAGATTTGGTATAACCACATGACCATTTATGGAAAATGCCATTTTCGAATTTCGGTTGTAGCACATCTACTATAGCTTGTTGGACAATTCGGTCTTCAATGTTAAGGATTCCTAAAGGTCTAAGTTTGCTGTTCTTCTTTGGAATGTAAGGAGAATTTAACGGATCAGAGCCGCCGTACGGATATTATTTAAAAGATAAAAAGCTTATATGTACCAAGTTGAGCAAAATATTGAAAAGCTCAAAAAGCAGAAAGTGCAGTTAACCTCATTGCTTGCAGATAACAGTATTGATATTGAAGAATACCGCTTAACTATTGAAGAAATAATAAAAAAATTGATGATTTGATGTCCGATATACTGAAGTTAGAAAAATCTAAAGATCAATCCAAACGAGAACGAAAGAATATGAAACAACTAAAAAATGAATTAAAAGAATATATCCGTTTAAATAAATTAACTCCTGAGATGCTTCACCGTTTGGTTGATCGAATCGAAATAAAAGAAGACGGTCCACCGAAAATTTATTATCGGTTTGCAAATGATTTTTTTAATGCATAAAGGATATAGAAAAAGCCCGTTTCATTGATTTTCAGAAACGCGCTTTTCCAAATATTATTTTTTTATAAGCAACGCACAACACTCCACATGGCTTGGGGGGTAATCGCAGATATATGGATGTAGTAGTGTTTGCCTTACAAGATATAAATAACTTAAAAATTCTAAGTAAAATTAAATTTACGATTATTATATTTTATAAATGCAAACTTTTTAAAATTGATGTGTAACATCTTGAGAATATAATTACCTCATTAAATTAAAATTGTGTTGTAAAAATTTCAGCATAGATTGAACAGAAATAAATCCCGTTCGTTTAATAGGAAATTGTTCTATTCATGTTTTGAAATTTTTATAATAATTTTTCATGATAAATGTGTTTCTTCCTTTACCATCTAGCTGATCAAGATATCCAAGTAGCATTCTTAATTGATTATTTGAATAGCCCATTTTTAATCTTATATCTTTAGTGGAATCATTAGGTTTTCTAATTCTCATTATCTTTGTCATTTCATTAATATCAAACTGTGTTTTGAATGCCATAAATTGTGATAAATAATCTGAAATATTTACTTCATGAATAATATCTTTTTGTCCATCCCATTTAAAAATATTTATATGTTGTTGAAATAAATCTATATTATTTTCTTCAATTAAAAAACGATAAATAAGATCAGTCTTAATAATCGGTTTATCGTCATCTATATTTAAATATGACTTTTCCATTAGAAAGACAACAATTCCCATAAATAAATCAACTATTTGAAGTGGAATAGATTTATGTGATTCTTTATACCATGCTTTATTAACATAATATTTCATACCACGATAAATTGCATGTGCATTCATTTGCTGCTTTAACTTTGAATATACCTTCATTCTTCCATATTCAGGACTGTGATCGACTACAATTTCAACTGTTCTATAATCATTTGAAAGACCTCTAGTTAATCCATAAAAGAGTCTTTCTGGAATTTTAACATAAAATAAATTACGTAATTCTGTAACTGTAATATCGGCATTTCTAGCAAAATCAAATGCAATAGCGTTATCTACGACAAATATGTTAATTTGTAA
>NZ_JAACYS010000116.1 GCF_009996845.1 Pallidibacillus pasinlerensis
TGAAAAAAACACTTGCAAAATCTCAAAAAACATGTATAATAGAAAATGTCGCTAATGAATAATAGCTAATCAAGTCCGGTGGCGATGGCGAGAAGGTCACACCCGTTCCCATCCCGAACACGGAAGTTAAGCTTCTCAGCGCCGATGGTAGTAAAGGGTTACCTTTGCGAGAGTAGGACGCTGCCGGGCTAAGTTTTTAAAATGTTATTATTCCGCAGTAGCTCAGTGGTAGAGCAATCGGCTGTTAACCGATCGGTCGTAGGTTCGAATCCTACCTGCGGAGCCAAATTGGAGAGTTGTCCGAGTTGGTCGAAGGAGCACGATTGGAAATCGTGTATACGCTAACCGCGTATCAAGGGTTCGAATCCCTTACTCTCCGCCATAGACAACAACGGCCCCTTGGTCAAGTGGTTAAGACACCGCCCTTTCACGGCGGTAACACGGGTTCGAATCCCGTAGGGGTCACCATTTGGAGGATTAGCTCAGCTGGGAGAGCACCTGCCTTACAAGCAGGGGGTCGGCGGTTCGATCCCGTCATCCTCCACCATTACAAACATCTAAATAATATTATAGCAAGCTGGAGCACGAACGAATAAACTTCGTAGCAAAACTTCAGCATACCGATTTCGCAGACATCTGTGAAATAACTATCGAAATCGGGATGGTCAATAGTTCAGTTGAACTTTAAGCATAGTAAATATTTAGTAAATAATATTATCGCGGGGTGGAGCAGTCTGGTAGCTCGTCGGGCTCATAACCCGAAGGTCGTAGGTTCAAATCCTGCCCCCGCAATACTGGTCCGGTAGTTCAGTTGGTTAGAATGCCTGCCTGTCACGCAGGAGGTCGCGGGTTCGAGTCCCGTCCGGACCGCCATTGTAAAATAATGTGGTTTAGTAGCTCAGTCGGTAGAGAACGAAAGAATAAGCTTCCATGAGTTACATCAAACGTACTGATCGAACAACATCTTGAATAAGCTTTCTGAGATCAGGACGAAGGACTAAAGTGAAATATATTTAGCGTAAATATTTTAATAAGGTTCAGTAGCTCAGTCGGTAGAGCAAAGGACTGAAAATCCTTGTGTCGGCGGTTCGATTCCGTCCTGAACCACCATTTTTTAAAGAAAAATCAAATGATGTATGTTATAATATATTTGCGCCGGCCTAACTCAATTGGTAGAGAACGAACGAGTAAGCTACGAAACGATACATCAGCGTACCGCTCGAAAAGCTACTTGAATCAACTAACTGAGAGCGGGACGACGAAATGTAAAACTAATATTAAATAACAAATATATAATTCAATATGCCGGCCTAGCTCAATTGGTAGAGCAACTGACTTGTAATCAGTAGGTTGGGGGTTCGAGTCCTCTGGCCGGCACCATCTAAATTAACCGTGGAGGGGTAGCGAAGTGGCTAAACGCGGCGGACTGTAAATCCGCTCCCTCAGGGTTCGGCGGTTCGAATCCGTCCCCCTCCACCATCACAGGGGTATAGTTTAACGGTAGAACAGAGGTCTCCAAAACCTCCGGTGTGGGTTCGATTCCTACTACCCCTGCCATTTTTTATTTATTCCTATAATATTATGGCGACCGTGGCGAAGTGGTTAACGCACCGGATTGTGGCTCCGGCATTCGTGGGTTCGATTCCCATCGGTCGCCCCATTAATTGATTATTGGGCTATAGCCAAGCGGTAAGGCAACGGACTTTGACTCCGTCATGCGTTGGTTCGAATCCAGCTAGCCCAGTAATATTTTGCGGAAGTAGTTCAGTGGTAGAACACCACCTTGCCAAGGTGGGGGTCGCGGGTTCGAATCCCGTCTTCCGCTCCATTTCTATTATTTGGCGGTATAGCCAAGTGGTAAGGCAGAGGTCTGCAAAACCTTTATCACCGGTTCGAATCCGGTTACCGCCTCCACTGAACTTATTCACATGCCGGTGTGGCGGAACTGGCAGACGCGCGGGACTCAAAATCCCGTGTCCCTTACAGGACGTGTCGGTTCGACCCCGACCACCGGTATCTTTAGTATTTTTTAAGTTAATTTTAAAAAAGAGTTATTTGCTCGTAAGCCTTGATATATAAGGGTTTACGAGCTTTTTTTGTATTTTTAGGTTTCGATTGAAAACGATTGGTTTTCGAATGATTTTACACATTTTTTACACAAGTTTTACCCAATCATTTTCTCGAAAATCTCTATTGTTGCCTGCTCTTCTTTCTCTCGTAACTCTTTAATGACGTGGGTATACTCTCGTAAGGTAGTATCAATGTCACCATGTCCAAGTCGTTCACTTACATAATGAATTGAAATATTTTTATACAAAAGAACACTTGCATGTGTATGACGTAACCCGTGAATGGTGATTGGTTCAATACCAAGATTGCTTAACGTTTTCTTTAATAGCTTGTTTGCATTTGTGTTGCTTATAACTTTGTATCTTGAGGTAGGACTATAGAAAACCAACTGATGAATATTTGTAGGCATGGTTTTAAATAGTTTTTTAAAATGAGCCATGACAGTTGGATTCATTGTTATCGTTCGCACAGATTGTTCGTTTTTTGTCGGTCCGAAACCTTCAGGATGGCGTTTCATATATCCCCAGGTTTTATTTATTCTTATCGTATTCTTTTTAAAATCAAAATCTTTCCTTGTAAGTCCAACCATTTCGCCAAAGCGCATTCCAGAAGTTAGTCCTAGTAGAAGTAGTGAATAACCTAATCCCTTGTTAATGTTCTCCCATATCTCTTTTAATAAGATCTCGCTTTCTTTATAGTTAAGATGCTTTTCTTCTGATTTTTTGGCGGGTACAGTATAGGTAATTACAGCATTTCTTGTAAAATCACGATGAATAATTTGTTCATCCATTGCGTCCTTCACACATGCACGAATATGGGTATTTACTTTTTCTACTGTTTCTTTAGATCTACTAGAACCAAACTGATTAATAAACATTTGATAATCATGTCTGGTGATCTCTTGTAAAGGTTTACTCCCGAAGTATTCTTTGATCCTTTATAAGTGTATTCGTAATGCTTTCGAGTAGTAACACTGATATTTGTTTTATAAAGCCTAACCCACTTGTCAAAATAGTCATCTATTGGTACTGGAGTTAGATGAGGAAGAAGTCCTTTACTTAACTGTGATTCTATCTCTGCAGCTGCAATTTGAGCTTCTTTCTTAGTGCGGAAACCTCCCTTTCTTATAGGTTTTGATTTTCCGTTAACCATATGGCTAACAGTAAACTGATATGTTTTTCCTCGTTTTTGAATACTAGCCATATTTTCCCCTCACTTTTTTTTCATAAGGGTGGCCAGTCCCGAAATAGGTCACCCTTATTTTAACAATTTCTTATATTGTTTTGTAGTTATATATAAGGTAGTAGGAATTATATCTGCTACTAGGAAGAAAATATTCGGTGAAAATTCTTATCCAAAAAGTCTGCCATTTTTAAAGCATGAAAAGACCAAGTTTGCCCTTTTGTTTTTGGATAGAAGACAAAACCACCATGTTCAGTATCAAGTATTTTTCTGAAATGTGATGGATAAAGAATATTTTCTTTAATCCATTCATGTTTTCGATTGATTCTTGTTTCGAGATCTTTCATTGACCAGTAGACTCCATACAGTTGTTGCTGTTTAAGCTCCTTCAGTTCTACTTTTGAGATTAATACGGTATCAGACGGGATTGGGATAGTTAGATTAACTGATAGCTGTTGTTCCATTTTTCATACCTCCACCATGATAATTATTCGATCATTGCAGCACAAAAAAATGCTTTTACAACAAGGAACAGAATCCATATGGACCTGTGACTTATTGCAAAAGCATTTTTGTTTTGCATTTTATCTGAAGTGTGTTAGTAGTTTGTTATAAGTGTTTCAAACAAAGCCTATTTGGGCTAAAAAAATAAATGACTGGATGCAAGTAAATACTCCTATCTAGTTGAATCTAGCTGCAATGTGTTATTGCTAGGCGCTTTGTCTATTGTGTAATTAATTTTTATTTCATTATTGGTGTTTATTCAATTTGTAAATATTAATTTACAGGATTTAATAATTTATGTCAAGATAATATTTATCAATATGGAAATCTGACTAAGAGTAGATAATTATAATTGTGGCACTAGCATAATATTTTTGAGTTATCGAGGGG
>NZ_JAACYS010000117.1 GCF_009996845.1 Pallidibacillus pasinlerensis
ATTCAGGTTTATGTTTTTATTTTTTAAGCTATTCGCATTATTTACAGTAATATTGATTGGGCTACTGCTCGTTCGTGAGACAACTCCACTACTTTGAATGGAATATTGTGGATTTCTTGTAGCATAGTGATTACCAGCAATTGTTGCACTATTAATTAAACGAATTCTAGTATCTGAGTTATCACTTGCTTTTTCCATTTTCCATGAAAATTCACCATTTGCACCACCTGAGCCACCACCACTATGATAACTGTCTGATGGATCAGGGACTGCCGCATAAACCCATCCTCTATAACGATAGACTCTTGTATCTACCGCAGGTTTGGTAACTGTGCCTCGATAAAAGGCTATAAATTTCCTATTCTGAATCTTTCTTGATCCGACTTCACAGGGACCTCTAGGATATGGTTCTTCAAGAGTCATTATAGTATTGTATCGGTACAAAGTTCCCCTATAACCTTGAGAATCTGAATAACTTAATTCTTGAGGTCGGTTAGTTCCAGTTCCATCCCTTTCAAAATCCCAATACGACCAACCTTCAGCGTGTCTCAGGCAGATATAATAGGTACGTGACCAACCATCCCTCGTATCTTCAACTACTTTACTCTGTTCAGGAATATATTGACCTGAATAAAGATACCTTTCTAATGATCCTGAATACTTCCCATCATTGTAGTATTGACTTGTATGTGCAGGTATCCATTTTTTATCTTCAACAACATCGGCAAAAGCTGGACTTATGTCTAAAAAAACAAGCAACAAAACCATTAAGAAAAGAAGAAACGATTTTCTTTTTTTATTTTTTATTATGTTTATTCGCCTCCTTCCATTGGTGGAATAGAATAGAAGGATATAAAAAGACCTTTTCTATATAAAACTTAGAAAAGGTCTTTTAGCTTTTTATTTAATTACATAGGTGAAAGCAATTTAAGGTACTCTTATTGAAATGGAATTTTCTCCATCATATTTATCAAAATCAAAGGTGATATTTTTAACCTTAACAGGTTGTTTTGTTTTATTTAGAGTTTTGACTGCATTAATAAATTCATCTTTTGTAAGGTCTAAGCCATCGAAGATAATGAAACTTACTGCATTTGAGTAAAGTCTTTTCTCATTATCTCTTGGATTCCCAAATATGTAGACACCTGATTCAATTGGTGCTACTTCTGGTAAATCTGTATAGATATACCCTTTTTCATCTACCCAAAACTTGTTATTTTCATCCCATATGAATTTAAATCCTTTGATTTCTTTAACATTTTCATTATTTCCATCATTTTGTTCAGAAGGCTTTTCTTCTTCCTCTTTCGCCTTTACTTCAATTACTGTATAAACGGTTTCATCTTTATATTTTGCTATTAATTTAGTTGTTCCTTCTTTCAAGGCTTTGAGCTTATCATTTTGGATAACTGCAATTTCTGGTTTTTCCACTTCAAAAGTGGTTTCTTTTGTCACATCTTTTATCGTACCATCAGCAAATTCAATTTTTAAGACAAGTGGTTGTTCTTGTCCTTCTTCTAAGATGTGATCAATCTCAAAGTTGAAACTCTTAATTATTTCTGATGGGCTAGGATTTTTTGGAGGGGTTTTATCTTCATCTTTAATATTTTCAGGGTTTATGATTCTTTCAACAAAGGCAGAAAACTCAGCCCTTGTAATCTCTTTATTTGGTGCAAATGTTCCATCAGGCAAACCTTTGACAGCACCATTTTGATGAAGTGCTAGAATGTCGTAGTACGCCCAATGGTTTTCTTTTACATCTGGATATGGAAGTTCTTTGTTGTAATCAACAGGTAAACCGAAAGCACGAACTAGGATCGAAGCCATTTGACCTCTTGTTAACTTATCCCCTAGTCCAAACTTTCCATTCGGATAACCCTTAATGATACTTTCATCTTTAGCTACGTTGATATATTCCTCAGCCCAAAATCCTTCTGGTACATCAGGGAATTTACTCTTTTGTTCTTTAACTTCTACACCTAAAGTTTTTACCAGAACTTTTACAGCTTCTTCCCTTGTAATGGAATTATCAGGTTTAAATGAACCATCAGGCATACCATGTAAAATATCTCGTTCGGCTAAAAACTCAATCGAACTTTTTGCCCAATGATTTTTAATGTCAGGAAACTCTTTCACTTGCACTTGGGTTGTTTTTGGTTTATCTTCTGCATTTTGAACATTAGCCTCTGCACCTGCAACAATTGGGCTTACCAATAATGACGTTGTTAAAAGTGCTACTAAAGGTTTTTTTAGCTTCATGTACTTTTCCCCTTTCTTTTCCTACACATTTTTATAAAAGTTAAATAGTTTCAACTAAATGAAAAATGTTATTTTCCACTGTTGACATTTCCAGCGTTACTTCCAGTTACATTGTCTACAATACTATTCATTTCATCTGTAATATTTGTCGCAAGTTCAGGCATTGCTACTTGTACAATTAAAATGATCGCAACTGCAACAACTAGTACAGTAATCATTAATGTTAATGCACCTGATTTTTCACCCATGTTCGTATCACCACCTTCCTAACAAATCAAAAGGAATGTGTTATAAGAAAAGATAAAGAACATGAAGCCAGTCCTTTGATCGTTTTTGGCGAGTACGAACAACCAGTGCTTTAACTATTACTTGATTATTTGGTTGCGGATAGGTTTTTAGTTCTTACCTATCAAACTTATATTTTTTCTGTACCCATTCCTTAGCAACCCTTAAAGAATAGGAACTTATATTCAATTGTTTTCCATCATCACACATCACATTATTGGTTTTATATAATTACACGTTTCAATTCGTCACTTGGATTTTTTCTTTTAGCGACAACTTGTCGTTGTCTATTCATAACTGTTCTTATTTCATAATATATTTTTGATAGCTTTACAACTTCATTTGTTTTCACATTCCTAGCTATCACCCCCCTTATTCGGTAGATTTCCTTAGAGAATGTTCTAACTGTTCCACCATCTGCTATGACTGCTAACTCATAGAATGGAACTCGTTTTGTTGATATTTTAATAGCACTTACTATTCAATTTTCTAATTTAATCGTTTCATCATCACACTATATTCAAGCTATATTTACTCGTATAAGTTCGTCGCTTTGATTTTTTCTTTTAGCAACAACTTTACGATTTCTGTTCATAACTGTTCTTATTTCATAATATAAATTTGAGAGTTTTACTACTTCGCCAGTTTCTATATTTCTTGCGACCACCCCCTAATTTGATAAATCTCTTTTGAAAATGTCCTAGCAGTACCACCATCTGCTATGACTGCTAACTCATAGAATGGAACTCGTTTTGTTGATATTTTAATAGCACTTACATTAGCCACAACACCACCTACTTGATTGTTGTTATTTTAGGCTGCTTTTGCCTATTATTTTAGTTCCATTTATATAGAAGTTATATAGAAGTGATTTTATTAACTTACTAAATACTCATTCGGTTTAAACTTGTTTGGTTTCATTTCTACGTTGTTATCTAAAAGTTCAAATGGTAATTCACAAATTCGTAAAGAGAAAGCTCTAGCTAATAAAACTAGCCTTTCATCTGCCCCAAAGTTTGTAATTTTATTAGTTTCCCACCAACTAAGAGTAGTTTGCGGAATGGTTGTTAATTGAGATAAATAAGCTTGTGACCAACCTCGCTTTTTTCTCTCTGTTTTTATCCATTCACCAAATGTTTGTGATTGTGCCATGAATGATTAATCTCTCCCTTTCCCAGATGTGTTACAACAAGGAATATTAAAGACCTTTCATAATCGTTCTTACACAAATACCAAACACACGTTTCTAACAGTTTGTTGTTATATTTAATTTTTATTATAGCTAACAATTTAAATTTGTCAATACATTTAGAATT
>NZ_JAACYS010000118.1 GCF_009996845.1 Pallidibacillus pasinlerensis
ATAAACACTACTTCGTACAAACTAAAATTCATTCCATATCCAGTTAATCGGGACTACAGTAGAAAGAAAACGGGCGTAACATATCAGTCATATAAAATATGTTACGCCCGTTAATTCGTTAAAATTCTTCGAATTTAGGAAACGCTTAAAGCGGGTGTTTGGGAACTCTATAATAAAGTGTGTTTTGAAATAAAGGAACTCAACGTATTTACCCGAAGTAAAGAAATTGTTCATACAGATATACACAGAGATATGATTTACTCGCCTATTTCAAAATAAATGGTAGTTTTTCATAGGGTTTTATTCCCCGATATTAAGCTTATATAATTCTCGTGCCATGGACTCTAAAATATACATTGCTGGGATTTGTGTTGTGATGTTTGCATTTTCATGGAATTCTTCCGTTACATAATAAGGGATATTGATATCTGACATTTTTGCAACGGTAGAATACTTATTGTTTGTAACACTTACAATTTTACTTCCCTCTTGTTTCAGACGGTTTAGAAGCGTAATCGTCATTTCAGTTTCTCCAGAAACGGATAATGCGATGGTCGTACTATTTTTAGCGATGGAATGAATCGGATAAAATGGATCTTTAATATACATGGAAAATTTGCGAAAACTTGAGAAATATCGAGCTCCATATTCCCCAACGATCCCCGAACTACCGACTCCGATAAAAATAACTGTATCCGCTTCGTTTATAAATCTTGCTGCTGCATGTATTTGTTCATCCAAATTTCCTTTTAATGTCCGTTCAAGAAATTCGATTACGGAATTTTTGGCACTTTTAATTGTTGTCTTTTTACGATCTTCTAAGTACATTTTCAGTTTCACTTTAAACTCAGAAAACCCTTCACAGTTCACTTTTCTACAGAAACGAAGAATGGTGGCGGTAGACACGTGGGTTACCTCTGCTAACTCACGGATTCGCATGTAAATCACTTTCTCTGCGTTTTGACAAACATAATTGTATATGGAAGTTTCTAACTCATTAAATGAAGCGATCATCTCACTGGTAAACATTTGAGCATAATTCTCCTTAAACTTATGCAAAACTTCTTTTTCCATCATGATAACATAAAACGAACTATAAAAGTAACACAATGTTTCAAAAATGTAACAAACCACTATTTTCGTTAATAAATACTAAATACCCTCACTTCATTTACCTAATTCCATTATCAATATAAGATATATTTTGAAGTTTTCTATTAATCTCTAAAAAATGTTTCTCAATTTTTTACTTTAACATTTTAAAAAAGGAGTTAATCATATGTCAACATTACCAAAAGATTTTTTATGGGGTGGCGCCTTAGCAGCAAATCAATTTGAAGGTGGTTGGGACAAAGGTGGAAAAGGACCTAGTGTTGTCGACGTTATGACAGCGGGTTCAAATATTGTACCAAGACAGATTACTGAGACAATTGAGCCGGATAAATTTTATCCAAACCACGAAGCAATCGATTTCTACCATAATTATAAAGAAGACATCGCTCTGTTTGCTGAAATGGGATTGAAATGTTTAAGAACATCGATTGCTTGGAGCCGAATTTTTCCGAAAGGTGATGAAGACGAACCGAACGAAGAAGGATTACAATTTTATGATAATGTGTTTGATGAACTCCTGAAATATGGTATCCAACCGATTATTACATTATCCCACTTTGAAATGCCCTTATATTTAGCCAGAGAGTATGGCGGTTTTAAAAATCGAAAGTTAGTGGACTTTTTCGTGAAATTTGCAGAAACATGTTTCACTCGTTATAAAGATAAAGTGAAATATTGGCTGACGTTTAATGAAATTAATAATCAAATGGATACAAGCAATCCAATTTTCCTTTGGACAAACTCTGGAGTTACGTTGAAAGAAGGAGAAAATGCGAAGGAAGTTATGTACCAAGCTGCTCATCATGAGCTTGTTGCAAGTGCACTAGCTGTGTCAAAAGGTAAAGAAATTAATCCAGATTTCCAAATTGGTGCGATGATTGCATTTTTACCTGTTTATCCTTATTCATGTCATCCTGAAGATATCATGTTAGCGGAAGAGTCCATGAGAACAAGATTTTTCTTCTCTGACGTTCAAGTTCGTGGATATTATCCAAACTATGCCTTAAAAGAATTTGAAAGAGAAGGTTATAATATTAAGTTTGAAGACGGGGATGAAGAAATCCTTAAGAATGGTACCGTTGATTTTATAGGGTTTAGCTATTATATGTCTACGACAGTGAAGCACGATGCTGTTAAAGAAAAATCTGAATTTATTGTGAATGGCGAATTAGAGAAAGGTGTAGAAAACCCATATATAAAAGCGAGCAATTGGGGCTGGGGAATTGATCCAACTGGTTTAAGGTATGCGTTAAACCTACTCTATGACCGTTACCAAATTCCATTGTTTATTGTAGAAAATGGATTTGGTGCGATTGACTATGTGGAAGAAGATGGATCTATTCATGATCAGTACCGAATCAATTATTTGAAAGGACATATCAAAGCGATGAAAAAAGCAGTTATCTATGATGGAGTAGACTTAATCGGTTATACACCATGGGGTATCATTGATATCGTATCTTTCACTACTGGTGAAATGAATAAACGATACGGAATGATTTATGTTGATCGGGATAATGAAGGAAAGGGGACTATGAAGCGCCTTAAAAAGGATTCATTTACTTGGTATAAAAACGTGATTAAGACAAATGGGGAAGAATTATAATTTTACAGTTCTAGATTGGTTATAAAAAAGAAGACTTCCGTTTATTGGAAGCCAAAGATGATTCCACTTTAATTTTAAAAACTTTGTAAAACTAATAATGGTAAGGCTACTAATACCGAAGAACTTGCCCAAGTGATTAATAATTTTTTCACGATACTTAATGAAGGTTTCACAATTAAATGGATAAAGGATAAGATCATCATATTAATAAAAAATAAAAAATAATAGGCAATGACATTGAAAATCCAAGTGTATGTTGCAATGAAGTTTCCAACCGGTGTTGCAAAATATAAGGCAATCAATACAATAAGTGAAAACATGAGCCAGACTGAAACAATGCTAGGCATCTTGTCCCAATCTTCGTGTTGCATAAATTGTTCCTTCTTTTTCGCGTAATTATAAATAAGTAGATTACAGACAAAAAGAATGATTGAAACACCGATGAACAGGATGATTTGTTTTATTACTATATTGTCGATATAGCCAATCAATTTTCGAAAATAGTAATCTACTCCGAAAGCCAACAGGATTAACAAAAGCAAACTTCCAATTTGTTTGAATGTGTAAGATTTCACGATTTTTTTAAAGGTATACTTGTTGCGATTTTCTTTATTCATCTGTATCCTCCTTTGGATAGCGAGATTACCTGATGAATGTATAAGAAGTTTATAAGTCTATATGAAAATTTATATGATGCGGCTTTTAAATTTATTAATGGTTTGAGAATTTTTAGTAGAACAAAAAAAGAGGTTGCCTGAAAAGACAACCTCTCATTCCGTATTGATTTATTACACATGTTTATTTTTCTTCGCTTCAATATCTGCCTCAATTTGGCAAATCACCTTTTTTACATAGAGGGATTTTTTGAATGTGAGCACGTGTAAAAATTTAAAGAGCCAAAGTTCGAATTTCGATGAACCTATTCCATCTCCTTTTGCTACGATATTCATTATCTCCCCTCCTTCCAAATTCA
>NZ_JAACYS010000119.1 GCF_009996845.1 Pallidibacillus pasinlerensis
AAAACAGGGGAAGTTATCTCGCGAGTAATTAATGATGTTGAACAAACGAAAGAATTCGTTGTCACCGGGTTGATGAACGTTTGGATTGACTTTGCAACGATTGTCATTACGGCTTCTATTATGTTTTCACTTGATTGGAAATTAACGATCGTTTCTTTACTCATGTTTCCGTTTTACGCGATTTCGATTAAATATTTCTTCGGTAATCTCCGTAAACTAACACGTCAACGGTCGCAGGCCCTTGCTGAAGTTCAAGGGTATTTACATGAGCGGGTGCAAGGAATTGCTGTAATTAAAAGTTTTGCCATTGAAGACCATGAAAAAGAGTTATTCCATGAAACAAATAGTAATTTTTTAAATAAGGCATTGAAACATACGAGTTGGAATGCGAAAGCCTTTGCTGTTGTTAACACAATAACGGATATTTCTCCATTACTTGTGATTGGGTATGCAAGTTTTGAAGTTATTCAAGGAAATTTATCAATCGGAACGATGGTCGCTTTTACAGGATATATTGAACGTTTATACAATCCACTAAGAAGACTTGTAAACTCTTCAACTACATTAACACAGTCAATCGCCTCCATGGATCGGGTCTTTGATTTGTTCGATGAAGAATATGATATTCAAGATAAGCCGAATGCTTTGTCTGTAGAAAAAGCAAAGGGCGAGATTACTTTCGACAATGTTACTTTTTCTTATGAAGAAGATGGTCGAAATGTGTTGAAAAATATCGACTTAGAAATTAAAGAAGGTCAGACTGTTGCCTTTGTTGGTATGAGTGGTGGCGGAAAGTCAACAATGGTAAGTTTAATTCCGAGGTTTTATGATGTGACTGGGGGAAGAATTCTTTTAGACGGTATTGATATTCGGGATTTAAAGCAAAAAGATTTAAGAGATCAAATTGGCATGGTGCTTCAAGATAATATTTTATTTAGTGATACGGTAAAAGAAAATATTTTACTTGGTAAACCGGATGCGACGGATGAAGAAGTAGTGCGGGCGGCTAAAGCGGCGAATGCCTATGATTTTATTATGAAATTACCTCAAGGCTTTAACACGAAAGTTGGGGAGCGGGGCGTGAAGTTATCAGGTGGTCAAAAACAACGAATTGCTATCGCGAGAGTGTTTTTAAAAAATCCGCCGATTCTTATATTAGATGAAGCAACTTCAGCCCTTGATTTAGAAAGTGAACAGTTAATTCAAGAAGCGCTCGATAAATTGGCTCGAGATCGTACGACTTTAATCGTAGCCCATCGATTATCAACGATAACTCATGCGGATAAAATTGTGCTTGTTGAACATGGGGAAATTGTTGAGATGGGTACGCATGATGAACTAATGGCGCAAAAAGGCCATTATCATGATTTATTTACAGTACAGCAGTTGGATTGATTCATGATTAA
Source organism: Pallidibacillus pasinlerensis (assembly GCF_009996845.1). Classification (GTDB taxonomy): domain Bacteria; phylum Bacillota; class Bacilli; order Bacillales; family Caldibacillaceae; genus Pallidibacillus; species Pallidibacillus pasinlerensis. The sequence goes on from NZ_JAACYS010000119.1 coordinate 1,407, forward strand.
TCCTCAACAAAAGTTAATTTTACAAAAAATAAAACAGGAACGTCTCACTAATAATGGGGATGTTCCTGTTTTTTATTTTAGCTCAATCGCGATTATGATAACTCCTCTGCAAAATCTGCATGCTTCTCATCTTTATGAAATTGTTCAACGTTGTTTAATAATACTTCTAGTCTTTCTAATTGCTCATTATATTCTAAAATCCCAGCTACAAATTGTAACACATGTGGGATAATCTCATCGTCCACTGAGTTTCTTTGATAATTTTTAAACACATCAAGTAATCTTTCGCGGATTTCTTCGTATTCTTGCATTTCTTCATCATGAATTTGAATGGCTTTTCCGATATAACGAAGTAGTAGATGTTCATGATTGTTGTTTAAGTGTTGAATGATTTCCTTTAAATTTTGAGCAGTGTTTTCGTCGGTGTTGATTATCTCATATTCATAGTGATGTTGTTTTTTCAATAATTCGAGTGCACTTTTACCCGTTGTAATCATTTGACGATAAATAACGAGTTTACGCATTTTTGTTTGGCTTTCTTTTTTCAAAAATGTTTTTTCTTCTTTATAAAATAGATAGATATCCTCTAATTTAACAAAACGTTCGTTTAGTGATTCAATTTCCTTTTTTAATAGTTTCAAGTCGGCAGCTTGATGAACGGCTAAACGCATCCATTTTAAAACATCATTCGAAAGATCAGAAATGGATTGATATAGTTTTGTTTCGTACTTCGGTGGTATAAAAATTAAGTTGATTAAAAATGCGGACAAAATTCCAAGTAGGATTGTCCCAAAACGTAAAAGTGAGTACATGATAAACTCATCTGGAGGTGACTCCATAACAACGATTAGCGTTACAATCGATAATGAAATTGTATCTATTTTTAGCCGTAAATTAATCATGATGACAATTATGGCTGCTAATCCAACGATTATAAAATGATTGCCAAACAAAAGCCCAAAAACGATCGCGACAATCGCACCGACGACGTTTCCTTGAACTTGTTCTAAAATTGTTAAATAGGATCGGTAAATCGATGGTTGTATGGCGAACACAGCTGCAATCGCTGCAAATACTGGTGAAGGTAGATTTAGTAAATCACCAAGCATTAATGCCAAAACAACGGCTAAACCCGTTTTAAAAATGCGGGCACCTAATTTCATGTGTTAATGTTCCTTTCGTTTATAATAATGATTAGTTATATTATACCCTTTGGCAATTTTAGATGATTTTATATGAAATTACAATATACATTCCTATATTATCATTTTAAGATTTTATGAAAAAAATGTGGTAATAAAATGATTAGCTTTCAAGGTTTTAACTATAGAACTATATTGATAAATTATCCTCTTTCTCTTCGAAAATCAATGACCGTCCGGACAACGAAGGAAGCTTGAATTGTATAACCAAGCATTGCTTCGATAACGGCTAAAATTTGTCCGATTCCTACAGGAGAAATATCACCGTATCCAACAGAAAATAAAGTTATGCCGCTAAAATAAAAGCATGTTTGTAATAATGAAAAAAAGCTATCTTCAATATAGGAACCATCCTCTTTTAAAATAGGGATTCCGTTTTGGATAAGTAAAAAGTAAATTAAGCCGAACCCTAGGAAGATTGTTGTATATATAAAAAGTAAGTAAATAAAACTTTCCCATGAAAGAAACTTTTCTTGAATGACGTTTGGCATAAATAGCGTTTTCAGACTCATTCCAATAATGAAGAAAATGATTAGTAATAAAAGTAAGACGATCATAATCCACCCCGAATTATTGTTTTTATATAAACTTTTACAGTTGTCATATGAGTGAAAACTTGTGTTTTTATAAATATACGAAGGACTTGTCCGAATCATGATTACAGTTGTGACAAG
>NZ_JAACYS010000012.1 GCF_009996845.1 Pallidibacillus pasinlerensis
TTGTCTGTAATTCAAAAATGAATTGTTGTAATTTAATTTTAAATTATTGATATTGTAATGTTTTTTGCTGTTATTAATTCACTTTTGAATTTATTTTTTTGAATTTTATGAATTATCATACCGTAAAAGTGATGAAACTCTATTTTTTTATTACGCTGATAATTTTATGTTAAAAAATTAGAATTGCAAAGAATTCAAGTATGACTAGCCTTACATATGAATACAACCACTTCCTTAATGATTTTTTATTTACGGTTGGCACAAGATTTGCATTATATTTAATGACAAAATTTTTCCGAAAAAGGAGGAGCTGCTAAAAAATAATAATTTAATAGTCTTGTTTGAAAACGCTGTCACGAACCAAATTTAAAGAATAGGAGTGATTGTATTGACGAAACGTTGGTATAAACATATTCCTGAAGGGAATCCAGTTGAAATTGATATCCTAGAAATCTCATTACAAGACTTTTTTAAACAATCAGTAGATACGTATCCTAACCATACGGCAATGACATTTTTTCAAAAAACGTTTACATATACGGAATTGAATCAATTGATTCAATTTGCAGCTAGTAACTTAAAAAATGCTGGCATACAAAAAGGTGATCGTGTCGGTATTATGCTCCCGAACTGTCCGCAATACGTCATTAGCTACTATGCAGTTTTATTATGTGGAGCCATTGTCGTTCAAGTAAATCCAATGTATAAAGCCTCTGAATTATTACATGTTTTAAATGATTCAGGTTCTAAAATGTTAATAGTGTTAGACCGTCTGCAACCGTTAATTGATCAGATTAAGGATAAGACAGCTTTAGAACAAGTATATACAGTTAATCTTGAAGGGAAAGATGCAAGTTTTAACCAACTATTACAAAATAGGGGTCTACCGGTTCCGAGTGTGGAAATGAATCCTAAAGAGGATGTGGCAGTTCTTCAATATACAGGTGGGACTACCGGACTATCAAAGGGAGCGATGTTAACTCATTATAATTTAGTCGCAAATACATTACAAAGTGAGGCAACTTCTAAGATAAAAACGAAATATGGTAAAGAAAGAACACTGACAATCTCACCATTATTCCACGTATACGGTATGACTAGTTGTATGCTTTTAAACTTTTATATTGGTGGAAACTTAATTCTCGTTCCTAAATTTGAACCTGAATTAGTCGTAAATATTATTGAAAAAACAAAGCCGACAATTTTTCCTGGGGTGCCAACGATGTATATTGCTCTACTAGACTATTATAAAGAAAAGCGTTTTGATTTAAGTGTGTTAGAAACATGTGTCAGTGGATCAGCACCATTACCAGTTGAAGTAATTAATAAATTTAACGAGGTTAGCGGTACACAAGTTGCTGAAGGATATGGGTTATCTGAAGCTTCACCGGTTACCCATCGAAATCCAATAGTCGGATTGCAAAAGGCTGGCAGTATCGGTATTCCAATCCCGAATACGGATGCGAAAATTGTAGACAAAGATACCGGTACAAAAGAACTTCCTATAGGTGAAATAGGAGAGTTAATTGTAAAAGGGCCACAAGTAATGAAAGGTTACTGGAATAATCCTGAGGAAACAAGGAAAACAATCCGAGATGGATGGCTATATACAGGGGACTTAGCGAAAATGGATGAAGATGGATTCTTTTATATCGTTGGACGCAAAAAAGAACTAATTATTGCAAGTGGTTATAATGTTTATCCAATTGAAGTAGAAGATGTCATTTATACACATCCTGCAGTATTAGAAGCGGCAGTTATTGGTGTGCCAGACAGTTACCGCGGAGAAACGGTGAAAGCAGTTGTCGTTTTAAAAGAAGGGGCACAATTAATAGAAGAAGAATTAATTCAATATTGCCGTGAGAAAATGGCAGCATACAAAGTACCTAGATCCGTTGATTTTGTAAAAGAATTACCAAAATCAGCAATCGGTAAAATCTTAAAAAGAGTATTAGTAGAACAATATGTCAAATCGCAATAAAAAATAAACAAGGAGTGTTAAAAAATGCATTTACGTTTAACTGAAGAACAAAAAATGGTGCAAGAAACAATTCGTAAATTTGTAGAAAAAGAACTGATGCCACTGGAAAACGAAGTGTTAAGAAGGTCATTAGAAGGAAAGCCAGACCTTCCTGAAGGAAAATTAGAAGAGTTACAGGAAAAGGCAAAACAGGCAGGGTTTTGGGGAATTAATACGCCGGCTGAATATGGAGGAGCGGATCTCGGTCAAGTTATGCAAGCGATTGTTACAATGGAAATTTCGAAAACATTTGTTCCATTCCGCTTCGGTGGTTCTGCTGACAATATTTTATATTACGGAAATGATGAACAAAAGAAAAAATATTTAATACCAACGATTAACGGTGAAAAGAAATCATGTTTTGCAATGACAGAACCGGATGCTGGTTCAGATACACGAAACCTTAAAACTACGGCAGTAAAAGATGGGGATGAGTGGGTAATTAATGGTGAAAAAACTTTTATTACCGGTGGAAATGAAGCCGATTTCGTAATGGTAATTGCTGTTACAGATAAAAAAGCCCATGCAAGAAATGGCCGAGATGGTGTTACTTGTTTTATCGTTGACCGTGATATGGGGTGGCGCTCTGAATATATTCATACGATGGGAGATTGGGGTCCAGCAAGTCTCATCTTTGAAAATGTTCGTGTGCCGGAAGAAAATATTTTAGGTGAATTACACGGTGGATATAAACTAGGATTAGAATGGATCGGCTATGCCCGTTGGATTGTAGGTGCTCGTGCTGTTGGGGCTGCGGAACGTCTATTACAAATGGCCATTGATTATTCTAAAGATCGGAAAACTTTTGGAAAACCGATAGCTGATAGACAAGCGATTCAATGGATGATTGCAGATTCTGCTGTTGAAATTGAAGCGGCAAAATGGCTTGTACTAAATGCAGCCTTTACGTTAGACCAAGGAGAAGATAATCGTCATCTTGCTTCTATGGCTAAATTGTACGGAGCCAATATGGCTAATCGTGTTGTAGACCGGGTAATGCAAATTCATGGTGGTATGGGATATACAAAAGAATTGCCAATTGAAAAGTGGTACCGTGAAATGCGATTATGGAGAATCTATGATGGTACGGACGAAATTCAACGTTTAATAATCTCTCGTAATCTATTAAAAGGTCATGTGAAATTAGGAGATTTTATTTGATTATTAACAGTGTATTACGAAATAATTAAAACAGGCTGAATTTTCGATGTTTAGCCAAAACTTAGAATCTACAGGGGGATGTTTGTATGTCAAAACGTTTTGAAAATCGAGTAGCTTTTGTTACTGGAGGAAGTCGTGGAATTGGTAAAGGGATTGCTGAATTATTTTTAGAGGAAGGGGCAAAAGTAGCAATCATTGACATTAACGAAGAAGCTTTAGAAGAAGCAAAAAAAGATTTTGAAAGTAAAGGTTATGAAATCTTTACAAAAAAAGCAAATGTAGTGAATCGAGAAGAAGTTGAAACTGCTATTGCAGAAGTAGTAGAGAAGTATGGTTCACTAGATATTCTAGTAAATAATGCTGGTATCATCCGTGATAATTTATTGTTTAAAATGACAGATGATGATTGGCAAGCTGTAATGGATGTCCATTTAAAAGGATCCTTTAATGCAGCACGTGCAGCGCAAAAATATATGGTTGAACAAAAATATGGTCGAATCATTAATATTTCTTCCACATCTGCTTTAGGAAACTATGGTCAAGCAAACTATGCAACAGCAAAAGCCGGTTTACAAGGATTTACAAAAACGTTGGCAATCGAATTAGGAAAATTCGGCATTACAACAAATGCAGTAGCTCCAGGCTTTATTGAAACAGAAATGACAAAGGCTACAGCGGCTAGAATTGGTGTTCCATTTGATAAATTTATTGAAGCCCGTGCGAATGAGATACCTGTACGTAGAAGTGGAAAACCAGCGGATATTGCCAATGCGGTTGCTTTCTTTGCAGATGAAAAATCGTCCTTTGTTAACGGTCAAGTAATCTATGTTGCTGGTGGACCAACAGTTTAAAGGAGTGGATGAAATTGTCAAAAGAATGGATTGGAAAACAATCAAATAAAGTAAAAAACCGTGTTGACCGTTTACTAGTGAAACGTTTTGCTGAATCAATTGGTGACCTTCATCCATTTTATGTAGACGAAGAATTCGGTGAAAACGCTAGATATGGTAGAAACATTGCACCACCAACCTTTCCACGTACGTTAGATTATGGCGTAATCGAAGGTGTTGAACTACCGAAAAAAGGTTTAATCCATGGTGAAGAAACATACATTTACAATCGACCACTTTTAGTTGATGAAGTAGTTTACTGTTATGCAAAAATTGAAGATTACTATGAAAAAGTTGGTAAAAGTGGCGGTAAAATGGGATTTGTCATCATTAAACGGTTCGGAGAAGATGAAAAGGGTGATTTGATTTTTACTGAAATTCAAAATGTGATTATTACCGAAGCCGTTCGAAAGGAGATGAAAGTGTGAGCATTATTACGGAATTTAAAATCGGTGATACATTAGAAGTGACACTAGACCCAGTATCTCGCTTAGATTTGATTAAATATGCTGGTGCATCTGGAGACTTCAATCCAATTCATACGATTGATGCTGAAGCAAAAAATGCAGGTTTACCTGGAATTATCGCCCATGGAATGTGGACAATGGGAAATTTAAGTAAATTATTTACACCGTATTATGGTGAAGGATTTATTAAAGAGTTTAAAGTACGCTTTGCTAGTATGGTTTTTTTAAATGATATGATCACACTTAGGGCAGAGTTAGAAGAAGAACGGGATGGAGAATTATTATTTAATGTCTCAGCGGTAAATCAAAAAGATCAAGTCGTCGTTAAAGGAACGGTACAATTTACTCGTTATGAATAATTTCTAATTTTATAAAGGCGAACCCCATCTGATAAAAGTGAGAGGGGTTCGGTTTAGGAAGATAATTCAGAGTATTAAAAATATATGTGATTAAAAAGGAGTGAAGGCGTTGATTTTTGAAGTGTCGGAGCGGGCCAAAGATTTTCAAAAGCGGATAACTGAGTTTATGGAGCAATATATTTATCCAAATGAAAAAGTTTATGAAGAACAAATTAATGAATACGATCGTTTTTCTGAAGTACCGCCTATCATAGAAGAGTTAAAAGCAAAGGCGAAGGAACAAGGATTATGGAATTTGTTTTTACCGGATAGTGAGTATGGTGCGGGACTAACAAACTTAGAATATGCGACATTAGCGGAAATAATGGGACGCTCTAGTATTGCACCAGAAGTATTTAATTGCAGTGCTCCTGATACAGGAAATATGGAAGTACTTGTAAGATACGGAACTGAGGAACAAAAGGAAAAATGGTTAAAACCACTGTTAAATGGAGGAATTCGTTCATGTTTTAGTATGACTGAACCGGATGTTGCTTCATCAGATGCTACTAATATTCAAGCAAGTATCGTTCGTGACGGTGATGAATACGTCATAAATGGAACAAAATGGTGGTCATCTGGTGCAGGGGATCCACGTTGCAAAATTGCGATTGTCATGGGAAAAACCGATCCAACCGCACCGAAATATAAACAGCAATCTATGATACTCGTACCATTGGATACACCTGGAGTAACAATTAAGCGTGTTCTAACAGTCTTTGGCTATGATCACGCGCCACACGGTCATGCTGAAATTGAGTTTAATAATGTTCGTGTTCCGGCGTCAAATATTTTACTTGGGGAAGGAAGAGGCTTTGAAATTGCTCAGGGACGTTTAGGTCCAGGACGAATTCATCATTGTATGCGGTCAATCGGGGCAGCAGAACGAGCATTAGAAATTGTATGTAAACGAGTTCAGGGAAGAGAGGCATTTGGGAAAAAGTTAGCAGAGCAAGGCGTCATTCAAGAATGGATTGCCGAATCAAGAATTGAAATTGAGCAAGCCCGATTATTAACGTTAAAAGCCGCTCATATGATGGATACTGTTGGTAATAAAGGAGCAAGAGCGGAAATTGCCATGATAAAAGTCGTTGCTCCGAATGTTGCCTTAAAGGTAATTGATCGAGCGATTCAAGCATTAGGAGCTGCTGGAGTAAGCCAAGATTATCCCCTTGCAGCGATGTTTGCTAATATTCGTACGTTAAGAATTGCCGACGGTCCAGATGAAGTACATAGGAGAACTGTTGCGAGATTGGAATTGAAAAAATATGCAGAGCCTGAAAAAGTTAGTCGTTAAAAATCAACATTGAATTTTATAGGAGGAGAATATGATGCATGTCACGGAACTTTTTAGTTTAAAAGGAAAAACGGCTATTGTAACTGGTGGTGGACGGGGACTCGGTGAACAAATGGCCATTGCTTTTGCAGAAGCAGGTGCTAACGTTGTAGTTTGTTCACGTAAAGTTGAAAATTGTGTTGAGGTAAGTGAAAAATTAAAACAGCTCGGTGTCGAATCGTTAGCATTAAAATGTGATGTTACAAATCCAGATGATGTAAAACAAGTTGTAGAGGCTACTTTAGAGAAATTTGGAAGTATCGATATTTTAGTAAATAACAGTGGTGCAACATGGGGATCGCCTGTTGAAGAAATGCCACTAGAAGCATTTCAAAAAGTCATTAATGTAAATTTAGTTGGAACGTTTCTCATGTCTCAGACTGTTGGCAAAATAATGATTGAACAAAAGGCAGGTAAAATTATTAACATCGCTTCTGCAGCGGGACTTCGCGGTTCGAATCCGGAAGTGATGAATACGATTGGTTATAACACAAGTAAAGCAGGTGTCATTAATTTTACGAGGGATCTTGCAGCTAAATGGGGGAAACATAATATTCATGTAAATGCGATTGCCCCGGGCTTTTTCCCGACAAAAATGTCGAAAGTATTACTCGAAAAATACGGAGATAAAATTTTAGATGGTACACCGTTAGGACGATATGGAACAGATAAAGACATAAAAGGAGTGGCTCTATTTTTAGCTGCGCCAGCTTCAGATTTCGTTACCGGCGAAGTAATTGTAGTCGATGGTGGAGCGCTAACTTATTAGGAACATAGGATAGTAGTTTTTGAAAAAGGGAAGGAGAATGTAATGTGGGTAGAGAAGCGGTGATTGTATCAGCAGTTCGTACAGCAATTGCAAGACAGGGGCAGTCGTTAGCTACTGTCCCTGCCCACGTATTTGGAGCGGAAGTAATTAAGGAAGCTGTTAAACGTGCAAAAATTGAGGCAGAACAAATTGATGATGTCATTTTTGGTAATGTGTTAAGCGGTGGTGGAAATATTGCTAGGTTAACAGCTTTGCAAACAGGATTATCCATAAACATTCCAGGTTTAACTGTTGATAGACAATGTGGTTCAGGGATTAATGCGGTTGCTTTAGCTGCCCAAGCAATTCGAGCTGGTGAAGGAGATATTTATGTTGCTGGTGGAACGGAAAGTATGAGTCGGGCACCGTACTTAATGGACCGCCCTGAAAGGCCATATAGTCCTGCACCTCCACAATTTCGCAAGTCTCAATTATCGCCGAAAGAAGTTGGCGATCCACCGATGGGAATTACAGCGGAAAACTTAGTGGAAAAATATAACATATCCCGTGATGAACAGGATGAATTTGCTTTAAAAAGTCAACAGAAAATGGCAATAGCCATGGAAGAAGGTCGTTTCGATGAGCAAATCGTTCCGATTACAGTGCCTGTCCGGAAAGGTGAGCCGTATATCTTTGATAAAGATGAACATCCACGGCCAAATACAACGATAGAAGCACTAGCTAAACTTCCACCAGCCTTTTTAGAAGGAGGAACCGTAACTGCAGGAAATAGTTCAGGCTTAAATGACGCAGCCTCAGCTCTTGTAGTCATGTCGAGTAGTAAAGCAAATGAACTTGGCTTAAAACCGCTTGCTGTTGTTCGAGAAACAGCAGTTGCTGGTGTCGATCCAAATATTATGGGAATTGGTCCAGTACCTGCAGTTCGCAAAGTGTTAGCGAAATCGGGTCTAGGTTTACATGATTTTGACTTAATAGAGTTAAACGAAGCTTTTGCTGCACAAGTAATAGCCGTAAACCGAGAATTAGATATGGACATAGATAAGTTAAATGTTAATGGTGGTGCGATTGCTCATGGACATCCACTAGGTGCTACCGGTGCAATTTTAATAACAAAGGCGGTATATGAATTACAACGGAGAAATGGAAAATATGCATTAATAACCGCTTGTATTGGTGGAGGCCAAGGAATTGCTACGATTATTGAGCGGGTTTAAATATAAAAGAAGAGCACTCTATCGGAAGTGAATACAGAATATTCTGGAAAGAGGTGTTTCATATGCTCTCAGAAACGATACCTATTCGGGAAGGCGAGGAATTGGATGAACAGAAAATTATACCTTTTATAAAAGAGCATATCAAGGAGTTACCCAAGGATGCTCCCGTTTCTATTAAACAATTTAGTGCAGGTCGCTCAAATTTAACCTATTTAATTAAAATCGGGGAATGGGAGGCTGTTTTACGCAGGCCTCCTAACGGTCCAGTTGCTCCAAAGGCCCATGATATGGAACGGGAATATACAATTTTAAAAGAGGTCTACCAATTTTTCCCAGCAGCACCGACACCGTATTTATTAGCAGATGAATCGATTATCGGCCGTCCATTTTTCCTAATGGAGAGAAAAAAAGGAATCGTACTAGATGAAAAATTACCAGATTATATTACTGAAACGAAACAATTGGGCAAACAGATCTCCGAGAAAATGGTTGATACATTAGTGCAATTGCACAGTATTGACTATACGAAAACTAAGCTAGTAACGATGACAAAACCAGAAGGCTTTTTAGAGCGACAAGTACATGGTTGGATTAAACGTTTTGAAATGGCAAAAACAGAAGAAGTAGCACAATTTGAGAAATTAAAACGATGGCTCGTTTCCAATATCCCACAATCACCGGAACCAACGATTATTCATTATGACTACAAATTAAACAATATTATGTTTAATGATGATTTAAATGAAATTGTTGGTGTATTCGATTGGGAAATGACAACGGTAGGTGATCCGCTAGCAGATTTAGGAGTCGTTTGTGGTTACATTATTGAAAAAGATGACTCGGAGTTGTTAAAACAACCAGATGAACAAAGACCATTAACAGCAATGCCTGGTTTTATGACGAGAAGAGAGTTTATCGAAAACTATGCTAAGAAAAGTGGTCGCGATGTTCGACATATGAACTTTTATTTAACCTTTGCCTATCTAAAATTGGCTGGTATTTTACAACAAATTTACTATCGTTATAAAAAAGGACAAACGAAAGATGAGCGGTTCAAATATTTGAATGTGTACGCGAAAAATTTAATTCAGTATGCGATCGAATTGACGAGTGAAAAGTTTTAATTGAGGTAGATTTTACCGAAAAGTTAAACTTGAGGTGCTATAAATGGGAAAAATCCATGTGCTTTTAAAAAAGGAAGAACTCGAACTGGAAAAAATAAACAATGAAAAAATTGTTGTCGTCTTTGATATTTTACTTGCCACTTCAACGATAACAACTTTACTTGCTCACGGCGCAAATGAAGTAATTCCAGTTTTGAATTTTGAAGAGGCGATTAGTGAGGAAAAACAGCGAAACGATGAAAATATCCTAAAAGTCGGTGAATATCGAGGTAAACCAATTGATGGTTTTCTTTATCCCTATCCACGAAGCTTAAAAGAACAAGTAAATGGAAAAACGATTATTTTATCAACAACAAATGGAACGGTAGCAATAAAAAAAGCAGCCAGAGCAAAAAAGATTTACGCTGCTTCATTACTAAATGCAAAAGCAGTAGCAGAAAAAATTTTAGATACGTATGCTGGTGAAACGATTTTATTAGTTTGTGCAGGATCCTTTGGTCGTTTTAATATTGAAGATTTTTATGGAGCGGGCTTTTTCATCGAATGTTTACAACAACTACATAAAAATTGGGAACTGACGGATGCTGCATTAACGGCTCATCTAATATTTAAAAATAATATTCATCAAGGAAATGTTATATTAAAAAAATCTAGAGTCGGTCAAAAAATTATTGATCTTGGATTTGAACATGAAATCGATTTTATTGCCCAAAAAAACCGTTACGATGTTGTACCAGTTTTAAGTGAAAAAGTAAGTCTCGTTACTTAAAGGGGGGATCAGTCTGGAGACTCTCATTCAACAGTTATTTAATGGTTTAACCGTTGGAAGTATATATAGTTTAGTTGCCCTGGGATTAACGTTAGTTTATGGAATATTACATATTCCTAACTTTGCCCATGGGGCACTATATATGTTAGGTGCTTATATTACATTAACGATGATGACGGCACTTGGTGTTCACTACGTTATTAGTATCATAGTATCTATTTTTGTCGTTGGAGTTGTCAGTGTTTTGTTAGAACGTCTTGTTTTTTTTCCATTAAGGGAAGCCCCTCCGATTCAAGATAAAGTAGCAGCCATTGGTATCTTGCTTTTCCTAGAAGCTTTAGCGCAATTGATTTGGGGCCCCCATTATTTACAAATGTCAACACCGTTTAACCAAGTCATTGCGATTGGTGGTTTAACGATCACGTTGCAACGAATTATTATTGTTATTACAGCCGTTACCGTTATGATTCTACTTTGGCTATTTTTAAAGAAAACATATATGGGAGCAAGTATTATGGCGATGGCCCAAAACCGCGATGGGGCATCTTTAGTCGGAATTAATACGAATAAAGTGGCAATGATTACGTTTTTCATTGCCGGTGGTCTCGCAGCTATTGGAGCATCTTTAACATCGCCTATTAATCTTGTTTTTCCAGGGATGGGACATCTCGTTATTTTAAAAGCCTTTGTCATTATTATTCTAGGTGGGATGGGAAGTGTACCCGGTGCCATTTTAGGCGGTTATATACTCGGATTTACAGAAGCAATCGGTGCAACATATATTTCCAATGACTATAAGGATATTATTGCGTTCGTACTTCTCGTTATTATATTAACCTTTAAACCACAAGGAATTTTTGCAAGGGAGGAGTCGAAATGATATTTTCTAACAAGCGAATAATCATTCCATTACTAATTGTTGTAGCACTACTCTTCCCGTTCATCGTACCAAATCAATACTATATTTATATTATGACTCTATCATTTATTTGGATTATTGCCGTATATGGCCTAAATATAGTTGCTGGTTATACTGGGTACTTGTCACTGGCCCATGCAGGATTTTTTGCTATCGGAGCTTACTCGATGGGTATTTTGACTACGAAAGTAGAAATGGGGTTTTGGCTCGCGTTTATTTTATCTCCCATCATTACGATGATCATTGGTTTATTCATAGGTCTATTTGCTTTACGAACTAAGGAACATTTCTTTGCCATTTATACATTATGTGTAGGTTATATCATTTACTTAGTCATAGATAAATGGGAAAGTTTGACAGGGGGGGTAAGAGGATTAATCGGGATACCACCACTACCGAATATTGGTCCGATTGAACTATCTGATCCGATTTATCGTTATTACTTTGTTTTACTCATTCTCCTACTAAGTATTTTTGTGATCTATCGGATTATTAACTCACTCGTCGGGAGGACGTTCACAGCCATTCGTAATAGTGAGAATCTAGCATTAGCTTTAGGGATATCGACAACGGTGAATAAATTACTAGCTTTTGTTTTATCAACGTTTTTCGCAGGTTTAGCAGGAGTACTTTATGCAGTCTTTATCCGCTTTTTAGGACCTGAAATCAGCTCAACAATTATTATGTTTGATTTATTAACCTTCCTTATTGTCGGTGGTATAGGTACATTTGCCGGCCCTGTTGTCGGAACATTGTTAATTGTTTGGGTGTCGCAATCGCTCCAGTTTCTTGAAGAATATCGTATGTTAGTTTTCGGTCCGATTTTAACGTTAATGATCATATTCTCACCTTATGGAATTGTAGGTCTCTTTAAAAATATTAGTGCGAAAAGGAAAGTGAAAAAAGTAAAAGTTCCTATTGAAACAGAAAAAGGAGCATAAAGGGGGGAGTCATCATTGTATCTCGAAGTTAAAAAGCTAACAAAACGGTTTGGGGGCTTAGTTGCTGTAAAAGAAGTGGATTATTCAATTGAAAAGGGAAAAATTAATGCAATCATCGGTCCGAATGGTGCTGGTAAGTCAACTTTTTTTAATTTAATTAGTGGAATGCTGAAACCAACTTCTGGTCAAATCCAATTTAAAGGTCAAGATATAACCGGTTTGCCAGCAAATAAAATTGCGAAACTCGGAATTTCCCGTACATTTCAAACAACGACCCTTTTTGAGCGTGCTACGGTATTTGAAAATGTAGTTGTCGGTTATCGTTTACGAACGAAAACAAATTTATTTGATGCTATCTTTCATACCCCGCGCTTTAAACGTGAAGAGGAAGAAAGTAAGGAAAAAGCGATGGAAGTACTTCAGTTTACTGGATTAATGGATGTTGCAGATCAAGTCGTAGCTAATATTTCGCAAGAGGAAAAAAAACGAACGGCCTTTGCTTTGGCTCTTGCAACGGACCCTGAATTAGTATTTTTAGATGAACCAACGGCAGGAATTAATCCCGAGGAAACAGATCAACTCTCACAGTTAATAGTAGATATGGCAAATAAAGGAATTACAGTATGTCTCATCGAGCATAAAATGCAGATGATTATGCAACTTGCTGAGAATATCATGGTGTTAAATTACGGTGAGAAAATAGCGGAAGGCACACCTCAAGAAATTCAAAATAATGAACAAGTAATTAAGGCGTATTTAGGAGGTAGTGTCAGTGCTTAAGTTGGATAATGTAACTGTAAAATATGGAAAATATGCGGCAATCCGTGATGTGAGTTTAACTGTGGAGAAAGGAGAAATTGTTGTTTTATTAGGTGCAAATGGTGCAGGTAAAACAACAACATTTCGGACGATCAGTGGGTTAAATCAACTTGCAGGAGGAAAAATTATATTTGAAGACTTAGAGATTCATAGGAAATCACCGAATAAAATTGTCGAGATGGGCATTGTTCATTGTGCTGAAGATCGAAAACTATTTCCTCAAATGTCTGTACAAGAAAATTTAAATTTAGGTGGATATGTCCATCGGAAAAACAAACAACAAATTAAAAATAGTATGAAAGAAGTTTATGACTTATTTCCAATCCTTTATGAAAAAAGAGATGATCCAGCTGGTTCACTAAGTGGGGGGCAACAACAAATGTTAGCAATTGGTAGAGCCCTCATGGCCAAGCCGAAACTCATGCTACTTGATGAACCATCCATTGGGCTTGCCCCATTAATCGTTGAACAAATGTTTGAAAGTATTCAACAAATTAATAAAGAGGGAACTACAATTTTGTTAGCGGAGCAAAATGCCAATGCAGCATTAAGCATTGCTAATCGGGGATATGTTTATGAAAACGGCAAAATTGTCGTACAAGGAAGCTCACAAGAATTATTTGAAAATGAAGAGGTTAGAAAGGCTTATATTGGTGCTTAATTAAATTTTAAGTAAATGAATAAGGGGGAAAAATAATGATTAAGCGCTTGCTAATGAGTTTTCTACTTATTCCAATGCTATTGTTAGCTGCATGTGCTCAAGGAAGTAGTGGAGGAGATGGTAGTAGTAGTGGAGGCGGAGATAAGGTAGTCACCCTTGGTTTTACTGGACCGCTAAGTGGACCGGCTGCATCATATGGAGAAAAGACATTACGGGGAATTGAAATGGCGATTGAAGAAATCAATGGAAATGGTGGATTTGAAGTAAATGGTGAAACGTACACATTGAAAATCGAGTCTTTAGATGACCAATATTTACCGAATGAAGCCGCAGCGAATGCCCAACGTCTCGTTCAAGAAAGTCAAACACCGATTATTTTCTCACCACATAGTGGTGGTATTATGGCAATGCAAGTTTTTAATGAACAAGATGAATTCATCATTGCCGGATATTCTAGTGAACCAGCCATTACGGAACAGGGGAATTCATTAACGGTTCGTATCCCACCTCGTTATGATGGATATCTTGAGCCATTTACAGAATATTCAATGGAGCGATTTGGAACGAAACTTGCGTCAATTCCAACGGTAACACAATACGGTCAAGATTGGGCGAACGCTTTACTTCCACATTGGGAAGCAGCTGGTGGAGAAGTTGTCCATGAATCTTCCGTTGATTTTTCAAAGGATACGGACTTCTTTACGATTTTAACCAATGCTTTAGAAAGCAATCCTGACGTATTATTTATTGGTGGGCCATCAGAACCAACTGCAAAACTTGCTCAACAAGCAAGGGAGCTAGGGTTTGGAGGTGGATTTATCATTATGGATCAGGCAAAATTAGACGAGATGAAATTAGTCGTTGGGGATTCCTATGAACTATTAGAGGGCTCGATTGGCACGATGCCACTCATCCATTCCGAATTCCCAGGAACACCACAGTTTGTTGAGAAATATCGTGAAAAATACAATGAAGATCCCGGTTCAGAAGCCGGATACCATTATGTATCCGTATATATTTTCGTAGAAGCGATGAAAGCTGCGGGCAATGTTGAGGATGCAAAGGAAATTTATGCACATATCCAAGACGGGTTAGATAATCTCCCTGAAGATAAACAAGTATATGTAATTGAAGAAATCGATGAAAATGGTGGTTTTGTCATGACAGTTCGTGTTGCAGCTGTAGAAAATGGTGAAATTATTGAAATCACAGCAGACTAAAATCTATATAACTTTTAATCATTTATTGTCTTAATTAGAATACTCTCTCCATCAAAAGGGAAAAATGTAGAAAAAACTTTTGAAGGAGAGATTTTTTTGAATAAGCAACTCCCGAAACATCCGATTTCCTTATGGAAGGATCAAGTTGAATTTCCTACTCATCCGTCGGTAAATGAAGATATCCTAGTAGATATTGCAATCGTCGGTGGCGGAATTACCGGTGTAACTTCTGCTTATTTACTATTACAGGAAGGCTTTACTGTTGCATTAATTGAAGCTGATCGTTTATTAAGCGGTACAACGGGAAATACAACTGCAAAATTAACGGCCCAACATGGATTGTTTTATGATGAGCTTATCCAACATTTTGGTGTGGAAAAGGCACAGCAATATTATCAAGCAAATACAGAGGCTATGGAGTTTGTGAAAAGTGTAATTAATCAATATAAAATTGATTGTGATTTAGCTATTGAAGATGCATATATTTTTACCCAATCAGAAGAAGAAATGCCAAATTTAGAAAAGGAATATCAAGCATATGAAAAATTAAATATTCCTGGAAAGATGGTTGATACATGTCCGCTTCCATTTACAATCAATGGGGCACTTGTTATGAATAATCAAGCTCAATTTCATCCGTTGAAATATCTCCGTTTCCTCGTTGATGAAATTGCTAAAAAGGGCTGCCAAATTTATGAACAAACAACAGCTTTACAGGTAGAAATGGGGGAACAACCGAAAGTATTACTACAGAATGGTCATACAATTACGTGTAAATATGTATTAAGTTGTTCCCATTTTCCATTTCATGATGAAGGATTTTATTTTGCACGTATGCATCCGGAACGTTCCTATGTTGTTGCAGCATTAACTGAGAAGGAATTATCTGGTGGAATGTATATTAATGCAGAAACCCCGACTAGGTCGATACGATATACACCATATAATGGTCAAAATTTAATTTTGTTTAGTGGTGAACATCATAAAACAGGACAAGGTGTTTCAACAATGAAATACTTTGAAAACTTGAAAACGTATGCCGAAAATGCTTTCGGAGTAAAGGCGTTTGTTTATCGCTGGAGTGCACAAGATTACTCGACGTTAGATAAAGTACCTTATATCGGCTATGTGACAAATACGAATCGAAATATTTTAGTGGCTACTGGATTTAGAAAATGGGGGATGACCCATGGAACCTTGGCAGCTCACATATTCCGAGATATTATCCTTGATAAGGATAATCCTTATATCGAGTTATATACGCCTTCTAGATTTAAAACAGATCCATCGGTAAAACGTTTTTTACAAGCAAATATTAATGTGGCAAAACATTTAGTACAAGGAAAGTTAGAAAATCCTACAAAGAAAATTGAGGACTTGAAAAATGATGAGGGGGCTGTAGTAAAATACCGTGGTAAGCGAGTTGGAGCTTATAAGGATGAAAAAGGCAAAGTGATTGTTGTCGATACGACATGTACCCATATGGGATGTGAAGTGGAGTGGAATAGTGGAGAGCGGACGTGGGATTGTCCTTGTCACGGTTCAAGATTTGCAATTAATGGTGATGTCGTTGAAGGCCCGGCTGAAAAACCGTTAGAGGTCCTGTCAAATGATGAATAGAAAGTGAAAAATATTCATAAGAAAAGGGGCGATTTATGCCCCTCGATTAGTTCTTTACCCCAATCCATTTTATTTCTAACTTGTCCCCTGGTTGGATAGGGTGATCGAAACTTGCATCTTCACCATTAATTAAAATTTCATATTTTCCAGCTTCATTCGGCAACTGAAAATCTACCAATCGGAAAACATCTTGGAAAATAAATTGCTCAAACTTTTTAAATTCAACAATTAAATGATCGCCATTTCTTATTCGTTCATTCGCTTTTAATAATTGCCCGTTTTTATAAACTTGCGTGATATTTTCATATAAAAAAATCTCTTCTCCATTAAAATTAATCGGTACGGAATACTGTAATTGCCAATTTTGTGTAATGGCTAGTTCTTCCAAAGTCGGTTCATATGTTTCAACGAATTGGAGAATGTCGCCACTTTTAACAGGACTATTTAAAGACACTTCGAGATTATTTTTTAATACTTTTCCAGAAAAAGCTGGTATATGAATCTCACGACTATTAATTTGAATATAGAACGGTTCAATTCCCTTTAATTTATGTGATAGGTTTACTATAGATAATAAATCGGAAATGGTTTTAGGCTCTTGTACGGTAATTTGATCTTTATCTTTCACTAAATAATCGGGACTTACAGTATTACCGTTAACTACAATTTTCGGTTTAACTGAGTATGATTTTCCATCGATAATATAGGTGTTTTCTGTATTGTCAAATAAATCCTTAATCGTCATTGCAGCCTCTTTACCGTCTTCGCCACGTTTAGCTACAATGCTATCACCATCAGATACAACATCATCAATGGAACAGTCGATGCCATTTTTTTGTAAAATAGGGGGTGAACCTAGTTGGCCACTTAACGTCATACTTTTTCCATTAACCATGATGATTTTTGCTAAACCAGGTTTTCCATATAATTGGCTCATTTTCATACCAGCTTGCAGGAGACATTCGCCGACCGTTAATTGTTTCAATTCAAAAAGACGGACTGGAATGTTATTTACTTGAACGGATCGATATTGGATTGGATTTTTATCTGCGCTTACGGCGATTCCAATCGGTGTAATAAGTTCTGGCCCGTACTTAACTTCATCTTCAAATGTGATGTTTTGGATAGCATCTACTCCCCGAATTGCGACACGATTTTTCGGTAAATTTAATTCATTAGCAATTTTTTCTGCAAGATTCGGAGTTAAACTTCCACCACCAATTAACATAACAGCTTTTGGTGCTTTTAAACCGTTTAATTGTAAAATTTCATCGGCAATTCGTTTTGCCAGATCATTAATTGTTGGTGAAATTGCTTCGATAATTTCATCACGAGATAAAGTCGACTCAAAACCTAATATATCTTGAATGACAATTTCATCCTTTGCTGCTAATTCAATTTTGGCTTGTTCGGCTAGAGGGAAATCTAATAAAAATTGATCACTAATAGCTTCTGTTATTTCATCACCGGCAATTGGTACCATTCCGTAGTTAACAATTGTATTTTGATCCGTGATGGCAATATCAGAAGTACCAGCACCGATATCGACAAGAGCGACATTCAAACGACGCATTGAAGGAGGAACAAGCACATGTATAGCAGCAATCGGTTCTAATGTAAGAGCACCAATTTCTAACCCACTTCGATTTACCGCTGTCGTTAAGGAATCGACAACGATTTTTGGTAAAAAGGTTGCGATAATTTCAACGGATGCTTCTTCACCTTGTTGATCAACTAAATTACCAATTTTTTCACCATTTAAATAATAGTAAAGAACCGAATAACCGACACAAAAATATTCAGTGTTAACTTCTTTAAACTTTTCCTTCATCGTTTGTTCTGCTTTTTGTACAGCCATTAATTCTAGATGAATGACATCATCTTTTTGTAAAACTCGTCCGCTAATTGGAAGATGGGCCTGCGCTTTTTCCGTTTTTAATGAACGTCCAGCTGCTGCGACACTTACCTTATCTAGCGGACCGAAGTCAGCTTCCAGTGCATTTTTGACTTCTTGGATCACTTGACTTACGGCTGTAATATCATGAATCTGTCCATCTAACATGGCACGGTCTTTATGTTCTAAAGCATATATTTTTTTAATTACTTTTTTATTTTCAATTTCTTCTAACATGACACCGACGACTGTTCTAGTGCCAATATCTAATGCGAAAGTTTGCTTTTTCTTTTCCAAAGGAAACACCTTCTTTAAGCTTCTGTCAATATTATATCAATATGTAAAACTACGACCTAATTAAAATTCATATTATAGTTGAAATTTACCATATTTTTAATGTATTATAAAGTTCTGTTTTCATATCGTTGCGATGTTACTAAAATTTAGTTACTTAATAACAAAAAAGTTATTAAAAATATGTAGACATTAATTGGGATTAATCATATAATCTATTAAATGAGCAATCTAAAATAGTATTTTTACGAAGATATGCTATAATAAAAATTATTCCCTTTTGTTCCCGAGACAGAAGGGAATTTTTAAATTAGATTGCTTTCGGGAGATTTTTTAAAAAATCTTTAATAATTTGTTAAATAAAAGAATTCATGCAGTAAAAAGGGTAAAATATATACAATAACAATATTTTTATAAACAAAAATATGAACCAATTAATTTGGAGAATTTCTCAATTTGGTTCATTTTACTGTGAATACATATAAATGAAAAAAGGAGTGTAGATTATGCAAAATCAAAATATAACAATTTATGATGTAGCAAGAGAAGCAAATGTTTCAATGGCTACTGTATCTCGTGTCGTGAATGGAAATCCGAACGTTAAACCTGCAACAAGAAAAAAGGTGTTAGAAGTAATTGAACGGTTAGGCTATCGTCCAAATGCTGTTGCACGAGGACTTGCAAGTAAACGTACAACAACGGTAGGTGTAATTATCCCAGATATTTCAAGTGCCTTTTTCTCAGAGTTAGCCCGTGGGATTGAAGATATCGCAACAATGTATAATTATAATATCATTTTAAGTAACTCAGACCAAAATAAAGATAAAGAATTCCATTTATTAAATACAATGTTAGGCAAACAAGTTGATGGAATTATTTTTATGAGCGGAAATGTTACGAAGGAACATGTTGAAGAATTTGAAAAATCCTCTGTACCGATTGTACTTGCAGGATCCATTGAAGAATCAGGAAAAATTCCTTCTGTAAACATTGATTATGAAGAAGCAGCATATGAAGCAACGAAATATTTCATTGACAAAGGTCATACAAAGATTGCTTATTTATTCGGTCCATTACAAGAACCAATTAATGGGGTAAGAAAGTTAAACGGCTATAAAAAAGCATTGGCAGAAGCTGGAATCGAATATAATGAAGACTATGTACTTGATGGCGATTATTCTTATGATTCTGGAATTGAAGCAGCTGAAAAAATCTTACAATTAGCTGACAAACCGACAGCAATTTGTGTGGCAACTGATGAGATGGCTGTAGGTATTGTTCATGGTTTACAGGATCATGGTTATGATATTCCAAATGATTTTGAAATTATCGCAGAAAATAATACACGTTTATCTGTAATGGTTCGTCCACAATTAACTTCCATTGTGCAGCCGTTATATGATATCGGTGCAGTTGCGATGCGTCTATTAACGAAATTTATGAAAAAAGAAGAAGTTACTGAACATGTCGTAAATCTTCCACATCGTTTTGAATTTAGAAACTCAACAAAATAACTCTCGTGTCGATATAAAGGGTAAGAATATTTACAACCTTTATAAAGCGGGAGAGAAAATATGAATAGGCTAGATATATTAACCCCCATTGGAATAATCGTAGGTATTGCGGTTTTTGTTTTTGGAGTAATTTCGGAATCGGGTTTGAATGGATTTTTTCAATTTTTTGATATTTCTTCTATCGTTATTGTTTTTGGTGGTGTACTAGCAGCGTTATTTGTAAGCTTTCCGGTAAAAGAAATGAAAAAAATGTTTGTTGTAATGAAACAAGCATTTTCTCAAGAAGATTATAATTTGCGGGAATTAATTGAGCTTTTTGTCCGGTTAAGCGAAAAAGCAAGGCGAGAAGGCTTATTGTCTTTAGAAGCAGAAGCGGAAGAATTAGATGATAAGTTTATTAAAAAAGGCATATTATTAGCAATTGATGGTATTGAACCTGATATTGTTATTGAAATTATGAATGCCGATATTGCTGCGATGGAAGAACGACACCGTAAAGGAAGAAATATTTTAGAAAAAGCCGGCGAGTACGCACCAGCCTGGGGGATGATTGGAACTTTAATCGGGCTTGTTTTGATGTTAAACGATTTGAATGATCCTGGCTCTTTAGGTCCAAGCATGGCGATTGCTTTACTTACAACATTATATGGTGTACTTTTAGCCAATTTATTCTTTAATCCTATGGCAGCAAAATTAGAAGAAAAAACTGAAAAAGAAGTTTTTATAAAACAAATTATTATCGAAGGAATTATTGGTATTCAATCTGGTCAAAATCCGAAGTTGTTAAGTGAAAAATTAACGGCATTTTTATCGGATGAAGATGAAAAAGAAGAGAATCAAGCTGATGAAAAGGGGGCGTAATACGTGAAGTATAAAAAGCGTCAAAAGTCCCCAAAAAAAGGTGCACCAGCTTGGATGGTTACATATTCAGACTTAGTTACTCTAATTCTTGTGTTTTTTGTGCTTTTATTCGGGATGTCACAAATCGATAAAGAAAAATTTGAAGCACTAGCTCAGTCTTTTCGCGAACGTGTTATTTTTGATTTTTATCCGTCTTCGATTCCTTATGAACAAGTCCCAAACAACATTTTTGATGAAGGAGAAATAGGGGATATAAATGGAGATGGAGTTGATGATGGCGATTTTGATGAGTTGCAGTCTAGATTAGAAGAACAATCAAAAATGGACGCCCAACTTAATGCATTAATGACAGAAGTAAGCAAGTTTATTGAGGATAGTGAACTTGATGATATCGTCATTATTACGAGAAATGAACGCGGGATTGTATTAGTTTTACCAGAGCAAGTTTTATTTGAAACTGGTGAAGCAGAAATCATTGACGAGGCAATACCATTTTTGAATCATGTGGGAAGTTTAATTAAAGATATGCCGAACGTTGTTAGAGTAGAAGGGCATACGGATAGTCGTCCAATTAGTAATTCCCGATTTCCGTCAAACTGGGAACTATCGTCAGCAAGGGCGGCAAGTGTGATTCGGTATTTTGTGGATCAACATGAAATCGATGCAACTCGATTTATTGCAACGGGCTATAGTGATACAAGACCAATTGCTCCAAATGATGGTCCGGACAACTGGGCAAAAAATAGACGGGTTGAAATTGTTATTTTAGATCCTTATTATACTGGCGATGCTGGGGAAGAAGATCCAATAAACTAATAATTAATAATGTGAAGAGAGGGAATCCAATTATCCCTCTTTTTTTTATTTCTTGAATAAATAGTTAAGGGGCTTACCTATATAAAGGCAAGCCCCTTTTCTTAATTTCACTCTTCACTTTCGTTTTCACTACCACTTTCACTATTATTATTTTCTTCATCACCAGGTGAAGTGATTTCATCGACAATATCTTCTATACCATTGCTTATTTCATCAATGATTTCATCTACTGCATCAGGAATAGAATGAGAGACAACGTTTGAAAGTCCTGATTCTTGTCCCGCGATATCTACAGCAGTGACTGCAAATGAACCAAATCCTGAAATCGTATATGATAAATTTGAGCCAGCTGGAATACTTGCTACTTTATTACCTTTTTGTCCATCTTTTACATTATAGACTCTGTAGCCAATCACATCATTTTCCCCATGTTTTCCCCAAGTTATCGTATTACCAGAAATTGATATACTTGGAGCCGATGGGATTTTGCCGTTTTCAGCTATTTTCGCATCTGCTACGAGAACGTTAGCTAAACTGCTATTATTCAAGAATAATTCAGATGGGCTAATTCGTTTAGGTAAACCTTCACTCAGTTGATCAATATAATCTGGATTAATTAGTGCTCCTGATTTCGTAAACTCACTTGGAGTTGAATCTAATGCCATATAACGTTTACCATTGATTTCTACGTATTTACCGCCACCGGATAAACTGTTGTCAGCTTCAGTTGGTACATATTTATCAATAAATAAATCAGTACCTACTAAGCCACCACCAGAACATGCACCAGAAGGTAATTTTCCGGATATTCTACAAAATGATTTACTAACAATACCCTCAGGTTGTTCGAAACGGTCTTCTGGTCCAATAATCTCAGGTTTTAAGGCAACGGTAGCATTCATTAAATCTGCCCAATAATTTAAATGACGGATTGAAGACGGTACTGGTTTTTGTTTCTCAAAACCTACCCAAACACCAAGTGTTACGTTTGGATTTAAGCCAACAAACCATTTATCGTGTGTATTATGTGAAGTACCTGTTTTACCAGCTAAATCCATTGAAACGTTCAATCGACCTGGTAGCGATCTTGCAGTACCGCTTTTAACTACATCCCGCATCACATCAACTGTTAAATAAGCTGCTTGCGGAGAGAAAACTTCAACAGGTTCAACTTTATGTTCGTGAATAATATTGCCATCCTTGTCCTCAATTTTTTCAATTAAATAGGCATCAGCAAATTGTCCGTTATTTCCAAATGCTGCAAAGGCATTCGTTGTTTCCTCTACGGTCATACCATATCGCATTGCACCTAAAGCCATTGCTCTAGCTTCATAATCACTTTCATGAATCGTTGTTACGCCCAATTTTTCTAAATAATTTTTAACCGGATTCGTATGCATAATTCTGTTGTATAAATAAACGGTCGAAACGTTGTAAGAATTCGTTAAAGCTGTTCTAGCAGATACAAGGCCATAGTATCTTCTAGAAATATTGTTTGGCCATGGTTTTCCCTTTTCTTTCCAACCTAATTCAACATCCGCTAGTGGTGTTCCAGGTTGTGCATACCCCATATCAAAGGCTGGTCCGTAAACAAGAATCGGTTTCATTGTCGAACCGTTAGAACGAACCGATTGTGTAGCATGGTTTTGATTTTGTTTTTCAAAATCAAGTCCACCAGAAAAGGCGATAATTCGACCCGTTTTATTTTCAACCAACATGGAAGCTATACCAAGCGGAACTTCCACGAGTTCACCATCTCTTTCAATCATTTGGGTCGGTGCGTTTTTACCGAACTCACGTGTAACTTCTTGGAACTTATCATAAATGTCTTTATCAATGGTTGTATATATTCTATAACCATTTTGACGTAAGTCTCGATAGGCTAGTTGTGAATAACGCTCTCTAAGCACTTTACTAGAATCAACGTCTTCTTTTGTATAGCCGTCTTTTTCATAATGGAATTGCATTAAAATTTCGATGGCGCGCTTTTCAGTTTCTTGAATTAAATATTTATATTCATTGATTTCTTCTTCTTGTGGTGGAATAAAATCAGCAACAATATCATAACTAATTGCTTCTTCATATTCCTGGTCATTAATAAATCCTTCTTCATGCATACGTTGTAGTACATGTTTTTGTCGATCTAATCCAGGAGCTAGTCCTTCTTCACTTTTTAAAGTCCCTTTATTTGTAAAAGGTGTATACGCTGAAGGACTTTGCGGTAAGCCAGCGATAAAAGCTGCTTGAGCAAGATTTAAATCTTTAGCATCCACTCCAAAAATCCCTCTCGCTGCTGTTTGAACACCTGCAATATTACGACCATTTGAATTCCGCCCAAAGGTTGTTGAATTTAAATATGCTTCTATAATTTCTTCTTTTGAAAAGAACTTTTCCAACCGTAGGGCAAGTAAAATCTCTTTTGCTTTTCGTTCAAATGATACTTCATTCGTTAAAATTTGGTTTTTAACTAATTGCTGTGTTAATGTACTTCCCCCTGTTTGAATTGGCGCATTTGTAAATTCCTGGAACAGGGCGCGGAATACCGCTTTCGGTACAACACCATTATGGGTAAAGAAATTTTCATCCTCAACAGCAATGATTCCATTAATGACGTGTTCTGATACATCTTCAATTTTTACTTCTTCTCGAATAATTTCAGAACGAAGATCACCGAGATAAACATCTCCGGCTAAATATACTTCTGATTGTTCCTCGTTACTATAAATATCCTTTTTCATTTCTTCATAAGTTCTTGGATATTCATCTTTAACGAGGGATGCAAAATATCCTGCTCCAACTCCGAGTACGAGTGCAACACCTAATATAGATAATATAGTAAAAACTAATATAAGATTCCAAACAACATCATACGTTATTCGAAAAGCTTTTGCTGATTTTTCATTAAATAATGCTTCCTTAATTGGTTTTGTTTTATTAATGATGGGATTCAATTTTTCTTTAAGTGGAGCAAGCTTTTTAGAGAAATTATCCCAATATTCTTTAAGACGCATTCACAGCCCTCCTTGCAAACAAATACATTATAGCATAATATAAAAAGTGAATATTTATTTTTTCGACTTAAATTTTTTAATCCCTGCAAAAAACGTCATTTAATCGTAGTTTATGTCAATTTATGTTGTATAATAGAAAGAATTATAATATAATTTTTATACATGTTTGACATATTTTAAAGATTATGATAAAAATGTTGTATTAATTATATAATGATAAGAGCTATGAGAGGAATTAGTAGTTTTTCTATCCCTGTTTTTAAGAGAACTGGCGGTTGGTGCAAGCCAGTACAAATAGAAAAACGAATTACATCCTTAAGCTTTCACTGTGAACACCGAAACTTCGGAAAAGTAGCAGTGAACGGAAAGTCCGTTAACGAATTAAGTGGAGGAATTGTCGTTGATTCCTCAAGTAGGGTGGTACCGCGATTATTCGTCCCTTCGAACTATGTTCGGAGGGCTTTTTGTTTTGAAAAAATAAATAGAAAAGGAGA
Organism: Pallidibacillus pasinlerensis; assembly: GCF_009996845.1. GTDB lineage: Bacteria > Bacillota > Bacilli > Bacillales > Caldibacillaceae > Pallidibacillus > Pallidibacillus pasinlerensis. The sequence continues at coordinate 25,213 of NZ_JAACYS010000012.1, forward strand.
ATTTATATGGAGTTATTAGAGGATTTACAGTTTCGTGGATTAATTAATCAAATGACAGATGAAGAAGGTTTAAGAAAACTTTTAAGTGAAGAAAAAGTGAAATTATACATTGGATTTGACCCGACAGCGGATAGCTTACACATCGGACATTTGCTACCAATTTTAATGTTACGTCGTTTTCAACTTGCAGGACATCAACCGGTAGCTTTAGTTGGTGGAGCAACGGGCTTAATTGGGGATCCAAGTGGTCGTAAAACAGAGCGTACATTAAATTCAACGGAAATAGTTGCTGAGTGGGTAAAAAGTATTCAAGGTCAATTATCTCAATTTCTTGACTTTGACTCGAACGAAAATCCAGCAATCATGGCGAATAACTATGACTGGATTAGTAAAATGGACGTTATTTCATTTTTACGTGATGTAGGTAAACATTTCGGTTTAAATTACATGCTTGCTAAAGAATCTGTGGCATCCCGTTTAGAATCTGGTATTTCCTTTACAGAATTTAGTTACCAAATTTTACAATCATTAGACTTCCTTAAATTGTATGAAACAGAAGGTGTCCGCCTACAAGTTGGTGGAAGTGACCAATGGGGAAATATTACCGCAGGGTTAGAATTAATTCGTAAAGTTAAAGGTGACGAAGCGAAAGCATTCGGTTTAACTGTTCCTCTAGTTACTAAGTCTGACGGAACAAAATTCGGTAAATCAGAAGGAAATGCGGTATGGTTAGATCCGGAAAAAACTACACCGTATGAGTTTTACCAATTCTGGATAAATACAGATGACCGTGATGTAATTAAATACTTAAAATACTTTACATTCCTATCCCATGAGGAAATTTTAGAGCTAGAAAAAGCAACTGCTGAAGCACCTGAAAAACGTTTAGCGCAAAAAGCGTTAGCAGAAGACGTGACAAAACTTGTTCACGGCGAAGAGGCTCTACAACAAGCAATTCGTATCTCTGAAGCATTGTTTAACGGTGATATTAGAGAGTTATCAGCGAATGAAATCGAGCAAGGATTTAAAGATGTACCTTCATATACAAATGAAGATGCTGAAATTGGTTTAGTAGATTTACTCGTAAATGCGAAAATTTCACCTTCAAAACGTCAAGCTAGAGAAGATATTCAAAACGGTGCAATCTACATTAACGGTGAGAGAAATACTGAAATTCAATACACACTAAGTAATGAAGATAAAATTGAAGGAAAATATACTGTAATCCGAAGAGGGAAGAAAAGATATTTCCTTATTAAACATAGCTAATCTAATAGTAGTTTTCGAATACTTGGTGATTATATTATCGCCAAGTATTTTTTTAAGAAAATAATAGAAAAAAACGTCAATTGAAAATTTAAAATATTATTTATATTGAAACTACAATGTGGTATATTTTAAAGAGACGGGCTTTTATGTATTTCAACTCTATTTATATTTGAAAGCGTTTTATTTTTTTATTAAAAAGAGAGAGGGGATAGAAAGCGATGAAAGCTGTAAAAATTACGAAGCATGGTCAACCGGTCGCCGTTCAAGAGGTAAAGAAACCTGAACCAGGACCCAATGATGCACTTATTAAAGTAGAAGCTTGTGGAATTTGTCGTTCAGATTGGCATGCCTGGCAAGGAGATTTTACATGGATTGGCATATCACCGGAATTACCGATTACACCGGGTCATGAGTTTGGTGGTGTGATTGAGCAACTCGGTGCCAATGTTCAATCCTTTGAAGTAGGAGATCGTGTTACTGCTCCATTCCATTGGGCATGTGGGCATTGTGAATATTGTAAAAAGGGTGAAACAAATCTTTGTTTAAATATTCAAGTATACGGGATGGCTGAGGGACTTGAAGGAGCTTATGCGGAGTATATTTTAGTTCCGAATGCTGAGGTTAACTTAATTAAACTTCCAGAAAATGTGGACAGTGTAACTGCGGCTGCAGCAGGGTGCCGTTATATGACAGGGTACCATGGTGTACTTCGTGGAAAAGTTCAACCTGGTGAATGGGTGGCTGTCCATGGTGCTGGTGGTGTCGGACTTTCGGCGATCCAAGTAGCGAATGCGATAGGTGCACAAGTCATTGCGGTTGATATTGATGATGAAAAGCTAGAAATCGCGAGAAGAGAAGGAGCGGTTGCCACTGTTAATGCGAAAACTGAAGATGTTCCAGCGGTAATCCATGAAATTACGAAGGGTGGAGCCCATGTTAGCTTAGATGCATTAGGTATAAAAGCGACAGTTCAAAATTCCGTTCTTTCACTTCGGAAAGGTGGACGCCATGTTCAAATTGGCTTAACAACTTCTGAAGAACAAGGAATGGTGGATATACCGGTAGATTTAATTACGATGTATGAAATTGAATTTGTTGGCAGTTTAGGTAATCCACATCCGGATTATAAAGGATTACTAGACTTAATCGCTTCAGGAAGACTAAATCCGAGCCGTTTAGTAGAACGAGAAGTTAGCTTAAGCGACGTAAGTGAAGTATTTGAAAATATGAATCAATATAAAACGAAAGGATTTAATGTTATTACGAAGTTTGAATAAAGTTTTAAGAGGAAAATGGTTATAGAGTTTGTTGTAACGAGGTAACTTGTTTTTACGTGTGTTAAAAAATTATATGAGATTTCATTAATGTATTAATTTACAAGACGAGCAACGGTAAACGGGCTCGTCTATTTATTTTTATGCAAATATTGTAGTGATAAAAAGTTTTATTGATATAATTGTCGGAATTATCGAAAAAGAGTTACTGTGAGTTTTGTTATAATGAATACAAGGTTGTCACTATTTGGAAACTATGTTGTATCAGGATGCCAGTAGCACAAACCTTGGCCTAGGTCTGTACTACTAATGTTAGTATGTTTTTTTGCAATGTTAATGCAAGCTATTTTTTTAACTAACAAATAGAGGTTTGAAAAATAAAGGAGGTGATGTTATAATGAAATATGTAACCGGTTTCATATTGTATAAAAGGGGATAGTTTCATGTCGATAAGGGATGTGGCGAAAGAGGCTGGAGTTTCTCCAGCAACGGTTTCGCGAGTATTAAATAATAGTGGATATGTGCATGAAGATACACGAAAAGCAGTATTGCAAGCAGTAAAAAAATTGAACTATAAACCGAATGAAGTTGCTCGCTCCCTTTATAAAGGCAAATCGAAACTCATTGGTCTCGTACTGCCCGATATTACGAATCCGTTTTTTCCTGAATTGGCTCGCGGCGTAGAGGATTATCTTCAAAAGAAAGGATATCGTCTATTGCTCGGAAATGGGGACGGAAAGCAACAAAAAGAAATCGATTACTTAGATACGTTTGTTCAACATAATGTGGTAGGAATTATTGCCTCCGTTGATAATGTAGATTATGATTTCCTTTCTAATATGAATATTCCAATTGTCATGTTAGATCGAATTGTTAAAGATTTACCAGCTGTTTATTCGGATCAATTTCAAGGTGGAAGTTTAGCAGCCGAAAAGCTGTTGGAACGAGGATGTAAGGAAATCACCTTAGTTCGAGGGCCGATGAACATACATCCTGTTTATGAACGTTTTCAGGCTTCACTGGCTGTACTTCAAGAGGCTAATGTGAAAGTGAATAAGATTGATTCGAATTTATCCTTTAATGGTGCGAAATGCCGTGCCAAAGAGTTATTCGAAAAGTATCCGGATTCAGATGGTATTATCGCTTGTAACGACATTGTGGCTGTTGCTATTTTACATGAGGCGTTGCGAAGAGGGAGGAAAGTGCCGGAAGATGTTCAAATCATTGGTTTTGACGATATATCCATCAGTGAGCTTGTTTATCCAGGTTTGTCGACGATTCATCAACCGATTTATCAAATGGGATCAAAAGCAGCGGAACTTTTACTGAAAGAAATTCATAATGAAAAGCTGGATAGTAAACGCTATAAATTTTCTTGTTCATTTGTCGAAAGAGAAACAACAAAAAAGGTAGGCGATTAAATTGGTAAAGATTGCAGTTGTAGGAAGTATAAATATGGACTTAGTTGTCACTGCGGAACGAAGACCGAATGCAGGGGAAACCTTGTTTGGAAAAGACTTTCAAACGGTACCTGGTGGAAAGGGGGCTAATCAGGCCGTTGCTGCTGCAAGACTTGGTGCTGAAGTTGCGATGATTGGCTGTGTTGGTCAAGATGTGTTTGGAAAGGAAATGATCGATAACTTAAAACAAAATGGTGTTTCTATCGATCATGTGGAACCGGTTACACATGAATCATCAGGAACGGCTCATATTACGATTGCGGAAGGAGACAACAGTATCATTTGTGTGGAAGGAGCAAACGGCAAGCTAACTCCTTCGTATGTAGAGAAAGCTGCTTCCACATTAAAAGCGGCAGATATGATTTTAATTCAGCAAGAAATACCAGAGGAAACAGTTGAATATGTGGCCGTTTTTTGCAAGAAGTATGATAAGAAGCTCATTTTAAATCCTGCTCCAGCGCGTAAGGTTAGTGATGAAGTGATTGCGCATGCGACCTACATTACACCGAATGAACATGAGTTTGCAATCTTGTTTGGAGAAGAGAATCGCTCCAAGATGCTTGCCAAGTATCCAAATAAATTAATTATAACAGAGGGAAAAAATGGCGTTCGATATCATAATGGGGAAACTGAAGTAGTTATTCCATCATACAAAGTTGATGAACCAGTAGATACAACAGGTGCCGGTGATACATTTAATGGTGCTTTTGCAGTCGCGATTGCAGAAGGAAAAGGGATTGATGAAGCTTTACAATTTGCTAACCGGGCTGCATCTCTATCGGTTATGAAGCCAGGCGCACAAGGTGGTATGCCGACAAGGAAAGAAGTTGAGGAGATGTTGAAACAATGAAAAAGTCAGGAGTATTAAATAGCCATATATCGAAAGTGTTAGCCGACTTAGGACATACGGATACGATCGTCATTGCGGATGCCGGTTTGCCGGTACCAAATCATGTGGCAAAAATTGATCTCGCCTTGAAACCAGGAACCCCTTCTTTTCAGGAAGTGGTGCGTGTTGTTTCAGAAGATATGGTGGTGGAAAAGATCATCCTTGCATCAGAAATCAAAAAAGCTAATTCGAGTCAGAACGAATTTTTAACTCGTCATTTTCATCAAGAAATTGAATACGTCGAACATGAAGAGTTTAAAAAGATGACGGAAAAAGCCAAAGTAATTATACGAACTGGGGAAATAACCCCTTATTCGAATTGTATTTTACAAGCAGGTGTCTTTTTTTAAATTCTATATAAAGGGGTGATTGTGATGCGAATTGTCATGAATGATATTCATAAGGCATTTGGTGCCAATAAAGTATTACAGGGTGTTAATTTTACATTGGAGCCGGGTGAAGTCCATGCATTGATGGGAGAAAACGGCGCCGGGAAGTCGACATTAATGAATATTTTAACTGGCTTGCACAAGCGAGATCAGGGATCAATTACGATCGATGGCAAAGAAGTGCATTTTAAAGATTCGAAGGAAGCGGAAGCCGCTGGTATTGCCTTTATTCGTCAAGAATTAAATATTTGGCCGGAAATGACCGTCCTAGAAAATTTATTTATTGGAAAAGAATTAAGAAATTCCTTTGGTGTATTAAAAGAAAGGAAAATGAAAACGTTAGCAAAGCAGGTGTTTAACCGATTAGATATATCAATCCCATTAGACAAAAAAGCAGGGGAATGTTCGGTTGGGGAACAACAAATGATCGAGATTTCCAAGGCACTGATGCTGGATGCAGAAGTCATTATTATGGACGAGCCAACCTCAGCTTTGGCTGATAAAGAAATTGAAAAATTGTTTACGGTGATGAAGGAGCTAACGGCTTCCGGTGTTTCCCTTGTTTATATCTCTCATAGAATGGAGGAGATCTTTGAGATATGTGACCGAATTACCGTGATGCGTGATGGAGTCTCTGTTGCTACTTCGTATATTAAGGATACTTCCTTTGAAGAAATCGTAAAACAAATGGTTGGCCGTGAATTAGAAGATCGGTATCCTGCACGTGTTCCGAAGTATGGAAAGACCGTTTTTGAAGTGAAAGGTTTAAGTCGAAAAGGTGTTTTTGAGGATATTAGTTTTTCGGTAAAAGAAGGTGAAATCTTAGGTATCTCAGGGTTAATGGGGGCTGGACGTACAGAAATCATGCGGGCGATATTTGGTCTTGATCCGTATGATAGTGGCAATATTGTAATGAATGGTGAAAGCGTGACCATTAAAAGCCCTGCTGATGCAGCAGATAAAAGAATCGCCTTTGTTACCGAGGACCGGAAAGATGAAGGACTGATACTCGATTACTCCATCCGCGATAACATCATGCTTCCAAATTTAAAAAGCTTTTCCTCATATGGTGTGATCCAGACAAAAGATGAAAAAAGCTTTGTCCAAACAATGGTAAAACGTTTAAAAGTAAAAACAGAATCAGAGGAAAAAAGCGTTGGAGATTTATCCGGGGGAAATCAGCAGAAGGTTGTTCTAGCTAAATGGATTGGTAAACAACCTAAAGTTTTAATTATGGATGAACCAACAAGAGGAATTGATGTTGGAGCTAAACGGGAGATTTATCAATTAATGAACGAATTGACCGACCGCGGGATGGCAATTATTATGATTTCGTCCGATTTGCCTGAAATATTAGGGATGAGTGATCGCATTCTAGTGATACATGAAGGTAAAATTTCTGGTGAACTAATGCGGGAAGAAGCGACGCAAGAAAAAATTATGACATTTGCGACGGGGGGAAATGAAAAGTGAAAACAAATACGTTGACATCGATATGGAGTAAATTTGCGTCCCTGCTGGCACTTATTTTATTAGTAGGAGTTGTTACTGTTCTTAATCCAGCTTTTTTAGAGCCGGCCAACTTAATGAATCTATTACGACAAATTTCGATTAATGGATTAATCGCCTTTGGTATGACTTTTGTTATACTAACGGGAGGAATTGATTTATCCGTTGGTTCGACCTTAGCTCTAACGAGTGCACTTGCTGCGGGGATGATGGTAGCTGGTGTAGATCCTATTCTAACAATCTTTATCGCTGTACTCATTGGGGCAATATTAGGGGCTGTTAATGGACTATTTATAGCGAAAGGAAAAATGGCTCCTTTTATCGTCACACTTGCTACAATGACAATTTATCGTGGGCTGACCCTTTTATATACAGAAGGAAAGCCGATAACTGGTTTTGGTGATTCCTATGCATTTCAATTATTTGGAAAAGGGTATTTTCTAGGAATTCCAGTTCCGGCAGTAACAATGATTATTGTGTTTGTCGTTCTTTGGTTCATGCTTCACAAAATGTCGTTTGGTCGTAAAACATATGCTATAGGTGGAAATGAAAAAGCGGCACTCATCTCAGGAATACGTGTTGACCGTGTTAAAGTCATGATTTACTCCATTAGTGGGATGATGGCAGCATTAGCGGGGATGATTTTAACATCACGTCTTGGTTCAGCACAACCAACGGCAGGACAAACTTATGAAATGGATGCTATTGCCGCTGTTGTTATTGGAGGTACAAGCCTTGCAGGTGGTAAAGGACGGATTGCTGGAACATTTATCGGGGTTCTCATTATTGGTATTTTAAATAATGGAATGAACTTATTAGGAATTTCTGCCTTTTATCAACAAGTTGTAAAAGGTGTTGTGATTTTAATTGCAGTATTACTAGATAGAAAGAGATCATAAAAGAGGTGAAGAAAATGAAAAGGATTTCAACTATTATTCTTGTCTTGTTTATGATATTTCTAACTGCTTGCTCCTTGGAAAGTCCATTCGTGACAGAGAAATCGGAGAATGGGAAGATAAAAGTTGGACTAAGTGTTTCCACATTGAGTAATCCATTTTTTGTCTCCCTTCGTGATGTTATTGTGGAAGAAGCTGAAGCAAAAGGAATGGAAATCATTGTCGTCAACTCACAAGATGATCCGGCTACCGAGATTAGTAATATTGAAGATTTAATCCAACAAGGTGTTGATGTGTTAATTATTAATCCAACGGATTCATCTGCAGTTTCTTCTGCTGTGCAGTCGGCTAATTCAGCCAATATTCCAGTGATCACTATTGACCGTTCAGCTGAACAAGGTGAGGTGGAAACTTTAATTACGTCTGATAATGTAGCTGGTGGAGAAATGGCCGCTGAATTTATTTATGATCAACTTGGAGAAGGTGCTAAAGTTGCTGAATTGGAAGGGGTTTCAGGCGCTTCCGCAACACGTGAACGAGGTGAAGGTTTCCATCGGATTGCAGATGAAAAACTAGATGTGGTAGCCAGTCAACCCGCTGATTTCGATCGAATTAAAGGTCTTACGGTAATGGAAAATACGTTACAGGGGAATAGTGATATAGAAGCCGTATTTGCTCATAATGATGAAATGGCACTAGGTACAGTTGAAGCTATCCAAGCGGCTGGAAAAGACATTATTGTAGTCGGTTTTGATGGTATTGAAGATGCTTTAGATGCTGTCGAAGCAGGTGATCTCACCGCAACCATTGCTCAGCGACCTGATTTAATGGGGAAAGAAGCAATCAAAGCAGCTGAAAAGATCCTGAACGGTGAGGAACTCGAAGATATAATTAAAGTACCATTGGACTTAGTAACGAAAAAATAGAGCAAAATCTTTTGGAAAGACAAACGCATAAGTCCATCTTAGAATTTATTAATCCTTACGTAAATAGTAAGATCGATTCTAGTTTTCTTTCTTAATAATCGGATGATCAACCTTTCAGGTGAACTCGGTTTTCAACCGATCCTTGAAAGGTTTTTTGTATAAAAGGTTTTCTGGGAAAAACAAATGCTTGAGGTTTTAAAACAAATTTGATGTAGTAACAAATTTGAGATTTCAAAAAGCAATAAAAATGATGAAGTGTATGTGATGCACAATCCATTTAGCTTAAATTAGCCAGTAATCTGTCTTTAAATAATTACGGAATAATCAATTTCTTATTTTTTAAGATTTTACGTACACACTCAATTTCGATGGCTGATCACTTACCGATATTGATTTTCATACCAATTATACTAATATTTTCTTTGAACTAAAAAGTTGGTGGAAGATGCCCGAAACATATCTGTTCACCTTGAATCATATAAATAGTCCACCCAAATAGATGGGGGAGAATACATTATTATACAAAGTATGGAAAATAGAAAAACCCCAGAAAGGTTGATAAATCAACATTTCTAGGGTTTTTTAATTGCTCTTTAGAAGCAATGCTATTAACGTGAGTAGTACTCAACGATTAGAGATTCGTTAATTTCAGCTGGAAGTTCAGAACGTTCTGGGTAACGAGTATAAGTACCTTCTAATTTTTCAGCGTCGAAAGTTAAGAAATCTGGCACAAAGTTATTAACTTCAAGAGCTTCTTTAATGATTGCAAGGTTTTTAGATTTTTCACGAACACTGATAACTTGACCAGGTTTTACTGAGTAAGATGGGATATCAACACGACGTCCATCAACTAAAATATGACCATGGTTTACTAATTGACGTGCTTGACGACGAGTACGTGCTAAACCTAAACGGTAAACAAGGTTGTCAAGGCGAGATTCAAGTAGAATCATGAAGTTTTCACCGTGAACACCTTTCATTTTACCAGCTTTCACGAACGTATTGTGGAATTGACGTTCGTTTAAGCCGTACATGAAACGTAGTTTTTGTTTTTCTTGTAACTGTAAACCATATTCCGTTAATTTTTTACGTTGGTTTGGACCATGTTGTCCTGGTGCATAAGGGCGTTTTTCTAACTCTTTACCTGTGCCGCTTAGAGAAATACCTAAACGACGAGAAACTTTCCAGCTTGGACCTGTATAACGAGCCATGTAATTCTCTCCTTTAAAATTGTTTTTATTTGGTAAAATAAAAACAGTTGTCTACATCATTTACCGCCATTTTGTTCTCGTGTACCATCGCCCCAGCAGCAGGGGGTTACGCGATACAGCTCATTTATAATATGGGATACAAATTTGCCTTACTTGCTGCAAGCAAAATTTGCATTCAGCCGCGAAAAAAATTATAAATGACCAACAAAATGAACGTATAAACATGTAAACATAGGCTGCAATATTTTACACAAGGACTATTATATGAAATTGTATTAACGAAGTCAAGGGAATCTTCTTGAACATAAAAGAATAAGATGAGAAAAACTTAAGTCTTTAGATAATTATATTACGATAAAATATCTCCTCTATGGTATAATTAACAAAATATAGAAATAAATAGGTGATTGTTTTGCATGAGTCGAAAATGGATACGTTGATTCGAATAAGCATAATTTTAGTATGTATTATTGCCGTATCCATTGCTTTTTTCATACAAGGAAAAAATCAACAACGAAAAGAATCAATACCACTTGTTTCAGTCATTCATGAATCAAATCAAATAGACGATCCACCTTTATTAGCTGTATATCAAAGTAAAAACTCTAAACACTATTTAATCCTTTACGAAGTGATTCGAACTGATAATAATCTTTTTAAAGCAACGAATACAATTGAATTAAGTGAAAAACCGAAAATGTTCCGAAAAGATAAAAAGTCAAAAGGAGTTTGGGTCCATTTCGATGATAGGTGGACTTATTATAATGAAAATCTTGAAAATGAAAAACGAGATAATAAATTTATTGATGAAAAGATTACTTCGGTACCCTTTCAATATGATACATCAGAGAAAAAGGGAAACTTGTTTTTAATGGATCAAAGTATTCAATTTTCCCTTTCTGAAGATGACGAACTCATTGATATATATACATTATCTAAAGATAAAAAACTATTGCTCGTACACTTTGAAAATGATATAAAGATAATAGTTAGAAAATAGGTCAAAAGTATGAATATACTAAAGATTACTTTCTATAAATAGGTGATGCCTAAATGAATAACATAGAAGACGAAAGATTAATGGAATTGAGAAGTGAAATGTTTGAAAATTCACGAATATTCCACTCGGATGATTTAGATTTTAAGTATATACAAAATATAGTTAAAGTTATTCGAAATGTACTCCAAATTAATCAAATTCACTTTTTTATATATAAAGATATTTTACGTGAAATAGCACAATATGTGGTCAAATATAAACATCCAAATTTAACCTTTATTGATCGTAATAAGCAAATTCAAGAACAATACCTTGATAACTTAATAAATTCAAATGGATTTAATAAAAGAATTGCATTAACTACGTCGAAAGATGAAATATTTGGCTATGTGTTTTTAAACATTGAAGTCGATTCTTTTTCTGGTTCTAATTATTTCTGGAATCAATTTGCTAAAATCATATACTGTTACTTTAAACAAGTATTTCAAATATTAATTATTTATAATGAAAAACGTCGGTACCGCTTACTTCAAAGTGTCACAAATCAATTACATTCTTCAATTGATATGGATGCGGTTTTGCGAAAAGTGCTTGAATCATTGAAAGAAATATATCCGAACTTTAACTTTACCTTACAGTTATCAACGGATGATTTTAAAAATAGTGAATTACCTATTGAAGCACTCGATTATACATTAGAAAGCTCTCCAGCAATGGAATGTTTTTTAACAGGAAAATATCGGATTCAAGACGATTTAACAACGAAAGAAAGCTATATGTATTTTCCTTTAAAAGGTAAGCAAGGTATTTATGGCGTCTTACATATACAAGCTAATCAATCAATTATGATTTCTGAGCAAGATATTGAATTTATTCATGTTTTAGCACAGACGGCAGGAAGTGCGATGGAAAATGCCCATCTATATCAACAGTCGAAACATCTTGTAAAAGATTTAAAACTAATAACAAATGTATCGAAAAAACTAAATTCAATATTGAAGCTTGTTGATCTAGCGAAATATATTGTGAAAGAATTAAAAGAGTCATTTAATGCCCATGAGTCTGGTATCATTATGTTTAAAGATGATCACGATGAAATATTAGAAGGTAGTACATCGTATTTTTATAAAGATGATTGTGATAGTTTGATAGAGATAATAAAGGAATCTTTAAAGACGACAAGAGAAGGGCTGTTTTTAGGAGATGTCAATCAATCAAAATTTTGTCATTTAAATATTCCATTTGCGTCAATCATGGTAGAACCTATCAAACAGGATGATGATATTATTGGTGCAGTTGTTGTTTTACATAAGCAACCATATTATTTCTCCTTTGAAACGTATAAACTACTTCGTTCAATCACACAACATTCATCTCTAGCGTTTTCAAATGCGATTTTACGTGAAGAATTGGAGCAACTCGTTATTACGGATTATTTAACGAAATTATATACGCGGAACTATTTAGATGCGCAAATGATAAAGTCAATGGAAACCGATACACAAGGAGTATTCCTGTTAATCGATATTGATAATTTTAAAAAGGTTAACGATACTTACGGACATCAAAATGGGGATAAAGTTCTCGTTCAAATTGCCGATGTAATTAAAGAAAGCATAGAAACGGATGGGATTGGAGCGAGATGGGGCGGTGAAGAGTTGGCGATTTATTTACCAAACCGGACCCTTGCTGAAGGTAAACAGTTAGCGCAACAACTCGTTCAACTAATACCTATTAAGAGTGAACCCCGAGTGACTGTATCGTGTGGAGTTTCCTATTGGAATATAATGAATCCACTTACACCATTTACGTTATTTAAAAAAGCGGATGAAGCGTTATATGAGGCAAAAAATTCTGGTAAAAATCGTGCAATAGCAAATATATAAATAAGGCTGCCGAAATGAAAATTGTTCTAACCCTAAAACGGAACTAGATCATTTTCAAAATCTAGGCAGCCTTTATTATAAATAATTTAAAAAGTTATATTACAAATGTTCGATTAAAACATTTACAAACTCTTCTAATTTCACTTTATCTACTTCATCAAAGCGATTTTTTTCTGGACTATCAATGTCAAGTACACCTAGTACTTCACCATCTTTAATCATAGGGACAACAATTTCCGATTGACTTGCGGGATCGCAAGCAATGTGGCCAGGGAATTGATGCACATCAGGAACGACGATTGTTTTTCTTTCCGCTGCAGCAGTCCCGCAAACACCTTTACCAAAATCAATTCTTACGCAGGCTGGTAAACCTTGGAAAGGCCCTAATACAAGTGTATTATCACGATTTAAGTAAAAACCAACCCAATTAATACGATCTAGAAATTGGTTTAATAAGGCAGAAGCGTTACTTAAATTAGCAATTTGGTCCGTTTCATCTTCTATTAAAGCTTTTAATTGTTTAATAACTAAATTGTATCCGTCTTCTTTTGCACCAGTATATTCTTGTGTAACAAACATGAATTTCCCTCCAATCATTTTATTGTAACGTTATAAAGTAGTAAACAATTACAATATATGCTATTTTATCAACCTTATAAATGAATGTCGAATGATTTAATAAGTTTGCATTGAGTAGAGCCATACACAATGAATACACGGAAAATTTATAGTTAAATAATATCGAGAAGGATTTGACAAGTTTCATCTAGAATAAGTAATAAAATGGGGAATTTTGCGGTATCGGATGCTTTGAAAAGTGTTGGCGGGAGGGAATCGCTTTGAACAATCAGTCAGCGACAAAGGAGAAAATTTTTCAAGCAGCATTATCTCTTTTTAATTCAAAGGGCTTTTCGGGTACATCGATGAGAGAAATTGCCAAGGCAGCTGGCGTTAATGTATCAACAATTTTTTATTATTTTGATGATAAAAAGGGACTATTAAAAGAGTGCTTTGTTACGTTCTTTGAAGAATATTTAAATATACTAGAAAAAGGGATTAACCAACTTGAAAATGCTGATCCTTCCATCATCTTAAAAGATGTCATTCATCAGTTATTAGATTATCAATACCGAAATTATCAACTTTCACGTTTTGTTTGCCGGGAAGTATCCATTGATTCACAAATCGTGCGGGAAACGATGACTACCTATTTCCGGAAAGAAAGATTTTTCCTACAAACATTAATTGAAACAGGGACAGAAGCAGGTGTCTTTCGAAAAGTTCCATCTGGAATTGTTGTTATTCAACTTAAAGGTATGCTGAATCAACCTTTTTTAAACTCTATTTACTCTGCCGAAGTTTGGAATATTTATTTTCAAGAGCGATACTATATTGATCAATATAAAAAACAACTCGAAAATTGGGTTGATTTATATTTATGTAATACAAAGGCTATTCCGCTCGAAGAAGTTATTAGTTAAAAAATCTCTTTCGAAGGGGTAAGTTCGTAGAAATAAATGTGAAAAACTGCGAATTTTGTCGAAAGAATAAATTTTTATATAAAATTGTAGAAAAAATGTAGTTTTTTCATCAAAAAATATCAAACTCATGTTATCATATAAGCATTAATAAGAATATAAAACATATTTATATAGATCGTTTGTGTTTGACAGGGGGCATACCATGATTTTCATAATTGGACTTATTTTACTTCTTATTGCATTATACATCATCGGTTTTTTCGTGAAAAAGAAATATTATACGCAAATTGATAAATTAGAGGCTAGAAAAATTGAAACGATGAATCGTCCAGTCATGGATGAGGTAAGTAAAATTAAACAGCTACAAATGGAAGGTGAAGCAGAAGAATATTTTGAACGGTGGCGAAGTACTTGGGATGAAGTTGTAGCTGTCGAATTACCGAATGTAGAAGAGTTATTATACGATGCAGAGGAATATGTTGATAAATATCGGTTTAAAAAGGCGAAAATGCTTTTTGAAACGATTGAAACAACCTTAAATGAAGCGGATTGTAAAATTGATGAAATGCTTTTAGAGCTCGGCAAAATTGTTGAAAGTGAACAAAAAAATAGAGAAGAGATTGCCGAAGTGCGAGAGCTTCATAAAAATCTTAAAAAAGAAATCCTTGCCCGCCGTCATGCCTTTGGCAAAGCTAGTGAATTATTAGAAAAGTCAATTGATAAAGTGAAAGAAGATATTGAGGAATTCGAAGCTGAAACATTAGCTGGAAATTATATAACGGCAAGGGAAATCGTCGTTAAAATGAAAGAAGAACTCGGTATACTTCAAGAAAAAATGGAAAACATCCCGATTTTATTAAATGAATGTCTACATGTTATTCCATCTCAATTTAAAGAATTGAGAAACGGCGTACAAGATATGCGAAAAGAAGATTATCAATTAGATCATCTTGACATTGAATCGGTGATTGAAAATCTTGAAGAGCGATTACAGACTTATGTGGAACTCATAGAAAAAACAGAAATAGAAGAAGTACATGAAGGAATTGAAGAAATAAAAGAACAACTCGATACTTATTATGATTTATTAGAAAATGAAGTAACTGCAAAACAATTTGTATTAACAAATCGACACGAACTAAAAGAATCGTTAGAAAAAGTTGAGAGTTTTAATACTGAACTTGTAAAAGAAGTGGAAGAAGTTAAACTAAGTTACCATTTAAGTGAAGAAGATGAAACAATAATTAATGAGATGAGGGAAAAAATTGAAACAATAAGAAAAACTGCCGTCTTCCTCATCGATCAAGATAAGATAAAAGAGTCGGCATTCTCTGTTGTTAAAGAAAAAATGGAAACAATTTTAGCCGATCTTTCCGAAATTGAAAAAAATCAACAAGATATGAAGGAAATGTTACATACACTTCGGAAAGATGAACATGAAGCTAGGGAAAAAATCGTTATTTTAAAACGAAAAATTCAAAATGCTTCTCGTCTTGTTAAACGAAGTAATGTTCCGGGAATTCCACAAGAAATTGCTTCTTATTTTGATGAAGCGCGTTCTGCGATAAAAGATTGTTTTACATATTTAGATGAAACACCGTTAAATATGCAGATGATCCGACAATCTTTAAGTTCTGCAGAAGAAAAGGTTAATAACCTTTATGATCAAGTTGTAGAAATGATTGAAAATGTATATTTCATCGAGAAAATTATTCAATATGGAAATCGCTACCGTAGTCGTAATGATAATGTACAATTACGATTGACGATTGCAGAAGATGCGTTCCGCTCCTTTGATTATGATAAAGCATTAGAAGAAGCGGCAGCAGCGGTAGAAGAAGCAGAGCCGGGTGCGATTAAACGTATTGAAGAGCTTATTAATGAAGAGTTGAAAGATAAAGATATAGAAGATTTAGGATAAGTTTGTAATCTTGTTCAAATAGGTCATTCACAAAATAAGTGTGAATGACCTTTTATATTTTTAATAGTATTGTTGTGAAAAGCTTTATTTGCTATGTAATGTTATATTTTGTATAATATTTTTTTGAAATCTTCATTAAAAGCGTAATAAAAAAGTAATTTTAGTTTAGGTAAAGGATTATTCTCTTTAATTTCCATTTTCAATATTATTTTTTTGCGTTACCATTTATATAAATTGATACGAAAGTTAATCCAAAGGGAGTCAGGTAGAAAATGATTTATTTTGATAATAGTGCGACAACAAAACCATATCCCGAGGTTTTAGATACATTTGTCAAGGTGGCAGGGCAATTTTTTGGTAATCCATCTTCCATTCATCATCTTGGATTACAAGCGGAAAAACTGCTTAGTCAAGCCCGTGAACAAGTTGCGTCCCTTTTAAAAGTTGATCC
Organism: Pallidibacillus pasinlerensis; assembly: GCF_009996845.1. GTDB lineage: Bacteria > Bacillota > Bacilli > Bacillales > Caldibacillaceae > Pallidibacillus > Pallidibacillus pasinlerensis. The sequence continues at coordinate 41,775 of NZ_JAACYS010000012.1, forward strand.
TGAAGAAATCATTTTTACATCAGGTGGAACGGAAGGGAATAATTTTGTTTTAAAAGGTGTCGCTCAATCTTATAAAAATCGGGGAAAACATATTATTACGACAAGTATTGAACATCCATCGGTTCAAAATGTATGTGAACAATTAAAAGCAGAAGGATATACGATTACGTATTTACCAGTCGATAAAAATGGACAAATTCGTCTTTCTGATTTACAAAATGCGTTGACGAACGAAACGATTCTTGTTTCAATTATGCATGTGAATAATGAGGTAGGCGCAATTCAACCGATTAAAGAAATCGGACAGCTACTTGCAAAATTCCCGAAAGTATTTTTCCACGTAGATTATGTTCAAGGTGCAGCAAAAGTTCCCCTTGATTTTCATAGTTGTTTTATTGATTTTGCAACAATTTCTAGTCATAAATTTCATGGTTTGAAGGGAACTGGTGCAATCTATAAACGTAAAGGCATAAAAATAAATCCACTTTTAGCAGGTGGTGGCCAAGAAGCTGACTTTCGATCTGGTACGGAAAATATCGCAGGAATTGTAGCAATGGCAAAGGCTTTGCGTTTGGCTATGGCTGAATCAGAAAGTAAACAGAATGAATTGTTTGCGATACGCGATTATTTAATTTCAGAGCTAGATAAGATAGAAGATGTATCGATAAATACACCGAAAATTGCTGCACCCCATATTGTGAATTTTTCAGTTGAGGGATATAAAGCTGAAGTATTAGTACATGAAATCGAAAAGAATCAGTTATATTTATCAACGACAAGTGCTTGTTCATCTAAAATAGATGAACCAAGCCAAACAATTTTAGCGATGGGCTTAGGTGAAAGCCGAGCTTCATCATCACTCAGAATCAGTCTTTCATATTCAAATACGATGGAAGAGGCTAAAAAAGCGGTACAAATCATCCAACAAGCGATTGAAAATTTAAAACCGGTAATGAGGAGATAAACATGATATATGATGAAATTTTAGTTCGTTATGGTGAAATTTCCACTAAGGGGAAAAACCGAAAATTATTTATAGAAAGATTACGTGCGAATGTGCAATATGTACTAAAAGGTTTTCCGAATTTGAAAATTATAGCACAGCGGGATCGGATGTATATAAAATTAAACGGGGAAAATTTTGATGAAATCGCAGTACGTTTGAAAAAAGTTTTCGGCATTCAATCTTTTAGCCCCGTGATGCGTATAGGGAAGGATTTGGAAGAGGTTAAAGAAAAAAGTGTCCAATTAATGGAAAGTTTAAATGCATCTGGTAAAACTTTTAAAGTACAAGCAAAACGTGTTGATAAAGAATACCCGCATCGTACGAATGAATTAAACCAAATTTTAGGTGGACACTTATTAACATCTATTGAAAATTTAAAAGTTGATGTGCATAATCCGGATTTAGAACTAAAGGTTGAAATACGGAAGGATGCAGCGTATTTAACATGTGAAGTTATTAAAGGTGCTGGCGGACTACCAGTCGGATCCGGTGGAAAAGCGATGTTAATGCTTTCTGGTGGTATTGATAGTCCAGTAGCAGGATTTTTAGCAATGCGCCGAGGCTTACAAATTGAAGGTGTCCATTTTTTTAGTCCACCGTTTACGAGTGAACGCTCGAAACAAAAGGTGCTGGATTTAAGTGAGAAAATGGCACAAGTAAGCGGAAAGTTCATTTTACACATTGTTCATTTCACCGAGTTACAACAAGAAATTATTCAAAACGTCCCTGAAAATTATACGATGACGGTTATGCGTAGAATGATGATGCGCATTACCGATGAAATCCGTGAACGTCGCAAAGGATTGGCGATTGTTAATGGGGAAAATATTGGTCAAGTAGCAAGTCAAACGTTAGAAAGTATGTATGCAATAAATGAGGTGACAAACACACCTATTTTGCGTCCTTTGCTTACGTATGATAAAAATGATATTATAGAATTGGCTCGTGATTTTGATACGTTAGAAACTTCTAACCGTCCGTATGAAGATTGTTGTACAATTTTCGTTCCAGCACAACCAAAAACAAATCCACGTCGTGATAAAGTAAATTTATATGAAACGTACTTTGATTGGGAACCGTATATTGAAAAAGCGGTTGAAAGTATTGAAACGATTGAAATTACTGGCTCAAACAATAAAAAAGAAGTGAATGAATTTACCGATTTATTTTAAATAAAAAGATACGATTCAAGGGCTATACCTTACGAAAAGGTATAGCCCTTTTTCAAATATTTACCAGATATTCATATGTATTTAACATTTAAATTTGCACAATCTAATACCACAAGGAGGTGAAGACCACATGGCAAACAACAACAATAGTAACCAACTTCTTGTACCAGGTGCAGAGCAAGCACTAGAACAAATGAAATATGAAATCGCACAAGAATTCGGTGTAAACTTAGGTGCTGATACAACTTCACGTGCAAACGGATCTGTTGGAGGAGAAATTACGAAGCGTTTAGTACAAATGGCACAACAACAACTCGGTGGTCACTAAGCAAGGTCAATAAAATAGATTTGGATTTAAGGGCGAAGGGATAACCTTCGTCCTTTTTATTTGCTCTATCTTCATTTTTGTGAGTGATGGAAGAAAAGGAAGGTGTGTGCGGTAAGTGTCCACATAGGTCCAGGTTTGTACAATATACACGATACGCATTCCGAATTTTTCAATGTCTCATTTTTGTTTTTGGCAATTAAAAAATGTATTAAATGGCAAATAAGTATATACAATTATCTGTATAAAATTTCATACCTCTTGTCGCTTGACATGGAGCCTCTGCGGGCATGCTTTCTGGCAAAGGGGGCAAGCCACAGGACTTTGCAAGGCATATCAGCCTATCATGCCCGCCACTCCATGTAAAGCGGTAAATATGCAATAATTCATGCATATGCTTAATTGCCAAACACTACAATTCTTAATTGCCATCAACACATTTTTAACCTACATTGCCTATTATTTCAAATTGATGAACGATTATTCATTAAAATTGTATAATTATTCAAGTTTAATTGTATAAACATTTTCTAATTTTTGTACTTGTTTCATTCTCTCGTGTATAATAAATTCACTGAAGTTAACATAGAAAAGGTGAATTTTATGGCTACTCTTTGGATAAACGGAAATATTTATACGATGGCAGGCGTTGGAGAAAAGGTAGAAGCTGTTTTAACAGTAGGTGGAAAAATTCGTTCCGTAGGAAGTTTGGCTGATTTAACAATTCAATTTGGCCCGATGATTGATAAGGAGATTGATTTGCAAGGAGCAACAATGTTTCCGGGCTTCGTTGACAGTCATATGCATTTAATTGGTTTTGGCGAATCCCAACTTCGACTGAACTTATCAGATATGAAAAGTAAAGAAGAAATGTTACAGGCGGTGCAAAAAAAGGCTGCTGAACTTGAGGAAGGGGAATGGTTAATCGGTGAAGGTTGGAATGAAAATTTATGGGAAAGACCGTCTACCATTACAAAAGATGAACTAGATGCGATAGTTCCGTATCATCCTGTTTTATTAAAACGAGTATGTCGCCATGTGACGGTAGTAAATTCAAAAGCATTACAAATTGCAGGCATTCATGAAGACGCTGCTAATCCACAAGGTGGTGTAATTGAAAGAAATGTCGACGGAACTTTGACTGGAATTTTAAAAGATAATGCTCAAGAATTAATAAATCGAGCGCTACCTCCTTATACAGTAGAACGGCTAAAACGTTGCTTGAAAAAAGGGATAGACAGTTGTTATGCGCTAGGTTTAACCGGTGCTCATACGGAAGACTTAAATTATTATGGTAGTTTTACAAATACATATAAGGCTTTTAAGGAAGTAATTGAAGAAGACATGCATCTTTTTCGAGCCCATTTGCTTATCCATCATGATGTAATTGATGAATGGAAAGAAGCAGGATTCCGATATTTAGCAGGCAGTGAGTTTGTCGAATTTGGCCCAATGAAAATCTTTGTTGATGGTTCCCTTGGTGGACGTACCGCATTACTTAGTTTTCCTTATGCGGATGATCCATCTACAAGAGGAGTCAATGTCCATTCATATGAACAGTTGCAACAATTAGTGAAAATGGCACGGGATTTGGAAATACCTATTGCAACCCACACGATTGGCGATTTAGCCTTTGAATGGGTGCTTGATGCAATTGAAAAATATCCACTGGAAACAATGGGCCATGATCGTTTAATACATACCCAATTATTGCGGAAAGACCTTGTCAAACGGGCGAAACAATTACCGGTAATTTTTGATATTCAACCGAGATTTTTAGCTTCGGATTTCCCTTGGGTTTTAGAGCGAATTGGCGATGGTCCCATCGATTACTTGTATGCATGGAAATCGTTGCTCAATGAAGGAATTCCATTAGCGGGTGGTTCGGATGCGCCCATTGAACCTGCTGATCCGTTATTGGGTGTTCATGCTGCCGTTTCCCGGACTAGACCGGATGACCCGGAAAAAGTCGTGTATGGGGAAGAAGAAAAGTTATCAATGTTTGAAGCGGTATCTTTATTTACAACAGGCAGTGCTCATGCAGGACTTCACGCTGATAAACGCGGGAAAATTTGTGAAGGCTTTGATGCGGATTTTACGGTATTTGATAAAGACTTATTCAAAATTCATCCCGATGAATTGCTTGATACAAATGTAATAATGACGGTTATTGATGGGAAAATTGTTTTTCAAAAATAGGATTTAAGCTATCCAAATCATTTTGTCGAATTGGATAGCTTTTTACTGTATATGCACGTTTATTTCCTATCCAGTTTGACGATAATGATAGGCTGAAAGGTTGTGTCAACGTGGTTATTTTGAAAATAGTTGCTTGGATTTTTTTAGCCCTTTTAGTTATCGTTATTCTAAGTCTTTTTACAAAAATAAAAATCGACCTTACTTATAAATTTGAGCCGAAAGACCAAAGATTAACAATTGTTATTAAAGTATTGTTTGGCCTATTTCGTTATCGAATTGAATTTCCGAAATTAGAGGTTGGAAGTAAAGAAGAAAATAAAAAAGAATTTGTCCCTATTAATAAAGTTTTTTCGGAAAAGGATGCGAACGATGAAGAAGAGGCAATGAAAGCCTATCGACCGATTAAAGAGTGGTTGAAAATTATAAAAGAGTTAAATCAGCTCGTTAAAAAAGCGTTAAAAAAAGTACACATAACAAATTTAGAATGGAAATCGACATTAGGGACAGGAAATGCAGCGACGACTGGAATTGTTGGTGGCACTGGCTGGATATTTAAAGGAACTGTACTAGGTGTAATCAGTAATTATTTTTCCTTAAAAGTGAAACCTCAATTGGAAATCACTCCTGTATTTAATCGAAAAATTTCAAATACGTATATAAAATGTATTTTTCAAGTACGGGCAGGGCAAGCTATTTTAGCAGGCATAAAATTATTCAAGTTTTGGAAAAAAATGAAATCCAATCATCCATTTGCGGATAAAAATGAAACGACAAAGGTACAACCAAAAGATCAAACAGTGTAGACAGGAGTGATTAAAAAATGAGTGAACATCCAATTCAAGGCTTAATGACAACGGCAATGGAAAATTTAAAGGATATGATTGATGTCAACACAATTATCGGTGATCCAGTTGAAACACCAGATGGAAGTGTAATCATAACGGTCTCAAAGGTAGGTTTTGGTTTTGCAGCTGGTGGATCTGAGTTTTCCATCGAACAAGCAGATCAAGATTTACCATTTGGTGGAGGTAGTGGTGGCGGTGTTTCAATTACTCCAATTGCTTTTTTAATTGTGAACGATAAAGGCGTTAATTTACTCCATGTTGATCAGAATACACATTTAGTTGAAAAGTTAATGGATACTGCACCAGAAACGATAGAAAAGGTGAAACAAATGTTTTCGAAAAACAAAAATCAACATGAACAAAATCCGGATGAAAAATCTGGAGAGTTTCCAGAATATAATATTTAATATGCTCCGGTGCAACTTTGCATCGGTTTTTATTTTTGTTTACAGGGTTTACGAGGGAAAATTCATTACAACCTGTAAGTTAAATTCTTTGCAAATATATGAACAGATTCGTTATGATTGTAATTGAAAAACTTTAATACATAAACGGTCAAAAATACCAATTTGGTTAATTTTTTATAAAGGGAGGGCTCTTTAATGAGTGAAGTTGTATTCGGTGGAAATCCAGTTAAATTAGTTGGGAATGAAGTGAATGTTGGTGACCAAGCTCCAGCTTTTACTGCAATTGCTCAAGATTTAAGTGAAGTTAAATTCGATGACTTTAACGGACAAGTTACTTTAATTAGTGTTGTTCCTTCTATTGATACAGGTGTTTGTGATGCACAAACAAGACGCTTTAATGAAGAAGCGGCAAAACTTGATGGTGTACGGATAGTTACAGTAAGTGCTGACTTACCATTTGCTCAAAAACGTTGGTGTGCAGCTGCAGGTATTGATAACTTACAAGTAGTTTCTGACCATCGTGACCTTTCTTTCGGTAATGCATACGGTGTGCAGATGGAAGGAATTCGTTTATTAGCACGTGCAATTTTTGTGATTGACGGTTCAGGTAAAGTGACATATAAAGAAGTAGTGCAAAATGTACACGAACATCCGAACTATGAAAAAGCAATTGAAGCTGCACAAGCTGCTGCGAAGTAATTTTTATTAAATTTTATGGCCAACCCAAAGTGAATTTGTTGAAACAGTGTTTTGGGTGGCCGCTTTCCTTAAAAATAAACTCTTAGATGGATTCTCTAGGGCTTGCCTTGTTAGCAAGTCTTTTCTTATTTGTTTTTTTATAATAAAACAGGTAAAATATGTGAGCATGTATATACATAATTAAGTGTTTTTAATGATCGTGAGGGGGTTCTACAATTGCAACGAACCGATGTAGAGAAGTTATTTCAACTGTTTGATGAAACAGCGAATTTGTTAGCGAATGATTTAAATTGTACATATTTAGAAGCATTAGCCGAAACTGGTGAAAATATTTTTCATGATAAAGTTTTACAAGAAGATGTTAGTGAAGTAACGAGAAAAAGACTTGATAAGTATTACTTTGAAGCAAGTAAACAAACCTTTGTGAAAGAGGATGTACGCAAGGCCTTTCAATTAGCAGTTTTAAAAGGAATGCGCCAAAATGTTCAACCGAATCACCAAATGACACCCGATTCAATAGGTATGCTCGTTAGTTTTATTTTAGAGAAATTTATGGCTGATACAAAGTCGTTCACTTTACTTGACCCAGCTATCGGAACGGCGAATTTAGTAACGACGATTATGAATTACATGCATGATTACGAAATTCGCGCTTACGGAGTAGATATCGATGATGTGTTAATTCAACTTGCTTATGTAAGTGCAAATCTTCAAGAGCATACGATTGAATTACATAACCAAGATAGTTTTGAAGATTTACTTATCGACCCAGTCGATGTCGTTGTAAGTGATTTGCCAGTAGGCTATTATCCAGATGATATGCGTGCACGGGAATTTAAGTTGAAAGCAGATAAAGGACATTCTTATGCCCATCATTTATTTATTGAGCAAAGTACACGCTATACAAAAGATGGCGGCTATTTATTCTTTATTGTTCCGAATAATATTTTTCAAAGTCCGGAAGCACCAAAATTGCAGAATTTTATAAAAGAACATTTACATATTCAAGCCTTTTTACAACTGCCTGAATCCATGTTTAAAAATAAAAATGCTGCAAAAAGCATCTTAGTTTTACAAAAGCAAGCCGATGGAGTGAAACCACCGCAAGAAGTTTTACTAGCGAATCTTCCATCTTTAACAGACAAAGACCAAATGGAAACTATCTTAGCTAAAATTGATCTTTGGGTGCAAGAAAATAAAAAATAATAAATTGAGGTAGAATTTTTTATGTGGAATCTGTGCGTGCAGGTTCCTTTTTTTGCTGAAAAAAACCAGTAAGTTAGTTGCGGATTTCTTAATTATTCGAATTGATTTACTTCGGGTAAATAGAGGTAAAAAAGCTTAATTTAACTTGATAATTTAGGGTATCAGTGGTTAAATAAAGGATGGTACACTTTGTATGTAACTTCACATAATATTCTTTTTTTTATTTTTGAACATACTAAGAGAAAATATATATTGTAAGGAGCGAAATTGATGTCAAATATTTTAGCAATTAATGCTGGTAGTTCATCTTTAAAATTCCAATTAATTGATATGCCAGAAGAAACAGTTGTAACTAAAGGTTTAGTAGAACGTATTGGTTTAGAAAATGGTATTTTTACAATTTCTGTTAATGGAGAAAAAGTAACATTAACTCAAGATATTCCAGACCACGGTGTGGCTGTTCAAATTTTATTAGATCAATTAATTTCTCAAGGTATTATTAAATCTTTCGATGAAATTGATGGTGTTGGACACCGTGTAGTACACGGAGGAGAAGCATTCAGTGATTCTGTTTTAATTACTCCTGAAGTACTAAAAGAAATCGAAAATGTTTCTGAATTAGCACCGCTACATAACCCAGCTAACGTAACTGGTATCAAAGCATTCCAAGAAATTTTACCAAATGTACCACATGTTGCGGTATTTGATACAGCGTTCCATCAAACTATGCCAGAAAGCTCTTATTTATACAGCTTACCATATGAGTATTATGAAAAATATGGTATCCGTAAATACGGTTTCCACGGTACAAGCCATAAATATGTAACACAAAGAGCAGCAGAATTAATGGGTAAACCAATTGAAGATTTACGTTTAATCTCTTGTCACTTAGGTAACGGTGCAAGTATTGCAGCTGTTCAAGGTGGTAAATCTATCGATACATCAATGGGCTTCACTCCACTTGCTGGTTTAACAATGGGAACTCGTTCTGGTGACGTTGACCCAGCGTTGATTCCTTACATTATGGAAAAAACTGGCCAATCTGCTGAAGAAGTTATAAATGTTTTCAATAAGAAGAGTGGTCTGTTAGGTATCACTGGATTCTCTAGTGACCTACGTGATATCGAAGAAGCTGCTAAAGAAGGAAATGACCGTGCAGAACTTGCTTTAAAAGTATTTGCTAGCCACATCCACAAATACATTGGTGCATATGCAGCAAGAATGAACGGCGTAGACGCAATTATTTTCACAGCTGGTATCGGTGAAAACAGTGATACAATTCGTGAACTAGTTCTAACTGGACTAGAATACATGGGCGTATACTGGGATAAAGACTTAAACAAAGGTCGTGGTGAAGAACGTTTCATTAGCTACCCATTCTCCCCAGTGAAAGTTATGGTAATTCCTACAAACGAAGAAGTAATGATCGCTCGTGATACAGTTCGTTTAGGAAATATATAATATAGTTTTAACAACCCTTTCTTGATTGAGGAAAGGGTTGTTTTTTTGTGAAAAAGTAGAGATATGTTTAGTGAATTGTTTTTATAAGCAGAACTTGATGTGTGCATGTTGAAGAAGTGTTTATAGGGAGCTTCTACGTACAGAACTTGTTGTGAACTCGCCGAAGAAGTGTTAATAGCGAGCTTCTACGTACAGAACTTGATGTGATCCCGCCGAAGAAGTGTTAATAGCGAGCTTCTACGTACAGAACCTGTCGTGACGCTGCCGAAGAAGTGTTAATAGGGAGCTTCTACGTACAGAACTTGTTGTGAACTCGCCGAAGAAGTGTTAATAGCGAGCTTCTACGTACAGAACTTGTTGTGAACTCGCCGAAGAAGTGTTAATAGCGAGCTTCTACGTACAGAACCTGTCGTGACGCTGCCGAAGAAGTGGTAATAGGGTGCTTCTACGTGCAGAACCTGTCGTGACGCTGCCGAAGAAGTGTTAATAGGGAGCTTCTACGTACAGAACCTGTCGTGACGCTGCCGAAGAAGTGTTAATAGCGAGCTTCTACGTACAGAACTTGATGTGATCCCGCCGAAGAAGTGTTAATAGCGAGCTTCTACGTACAGAATCTGTCGTGCCGCTGCCGAAGAAGTGTTAATAGCGAGCTTCAACGCGCAGAACGTAAAATAAGTGTTTATATGAACCTCCTATAAACAGAAGCTACCATGAAAAAGTTGCAGAAGTGTATAGATTTTTAATCTGAAAAATATGAAAATCCAAACTTATAACTTTACTTTTTATCTACATAATGTGCCCAGCGATATTCGCCAATAAGCTGAAAATGGTTATCCAATATACGCTTAATAGCTCTTTTAGATGGTACAATTTTACACCAATCATAAACCAAGTTTGTTGTTAGTTTTTTATCGGGAAAAAGTAAACGTAATTCTTCCACGGCATGTAAAACAACATCATCAATCCGTTCTGTAACCCCACAAATATTACAAGTACAAAACCAACGACTCACGATCTTTATCGACAAGGAGTGACAATACCTACACAGCATTCCCTTTTTCAACTCTTCATAACTATAGTCAGGAATTTGCGAATAGGGAGACTCACTCAAATGCAAAGACTTTAATAAATGGGCGAGTTTTTTATGTTTCATTGTTAATTTTGCAGGAGTTTCACTCAACTGCTTTATGAAGCGGTTGAGTTGTGTTGGAAAGATGAATGGTTTGTTGATCGGAGCTTCATATAATGTAAATTGTGGATTGATAAATACGACAAATCCTTCAACTTGCATTTGATAACCGTGGCTACGTAGGAGTTGTTGTAATAAGGATGATGCTCTTCCTAGTTGATTCATTGGGTTTAAAATTTCGGTTCGTTGCCCTTTTAAATAAATTTTTTCATCAATATAATGATAATCGCCTTCGAAGTTTTTTACATCATAAAAACTAAGCTTATTCTGAAAAATAAAGGTCGAATCAATTTGAAATGTCGTATTGTTATGTTTCAACAGTAAATCATTTAGCACAAGAAAGTTGTTTTGAACAGGTCGAATTAAAGAATCAAAATATTTTTCACCATCGTACCCTTTCTCTAAATTCATATAATACTGCTGGTCCTCAAGAGATAAATCCATTCTAGCGTTTAATGATCGTAAAACTTTCAATTCTTTTGTTTCCACACGTTCTTTAAAAAAGATAACCTCATCCCTTCATATTTTTTATAAAAATATAGCAAATCCCGCCCATATTGCCAAACTGCAAAAATTCAATTTTTCCCCCACAAAACTCAATTTTTATCTATAACAAAAATTCAAAAATACCGTCAATTTTCCTTCTAAAACTTCATTATGTTATAATTTTGGTAATTGAATAGCCGGAAGAGACTAAACATTGACCGGGAGGAGCAAAAATGGGGTTAACAGAAAGAGAAAAGGAATTGTTAGTAGAAATACAGTTATGGCAAGAACGTCAATTTGTTGATTTTCCAAATGATTTTATCAATACATTTGATCATTGGTTAGATGATACGTTTGCTCGTTTACCTGAAGATATTCAAGAAAAGTTTTTTAATCAACTTGATCAGTGGTTGTTTACGATACAATCCATTATTCAACAATCGGAAAATCAAGCAGAAAAAATTCAAAATTTATTAACTGAAGCAAGGGTTAAATATAATAAAATTGAAATGATTTCCGATCTTAAACAATTACCAATTGAACAACTGAATTATTTTGCCAATCGGGAAAAGTCGAATTATCAATTAATCTCGTTAATACAAGGTGGAGTATCTGGGTCAGGGCGTACACTTCTACTAGGCATAGATATCCCACTAATGATTACGATTAATCTTAGGGCAATCCAAAATATTGCGTGTTCGTACGGTTATGATATAAGAAATCCTTTTGAAATGATGATGGCTCTCAAACTTTTCCATGCGGCTACACTTCCACGAAGATTTCAAAAACAAGCATGGGATGATCTAATTGCTGAAGTAAAGGACAAGCACGATGCTTATTTTTATGAAGGTGATGAAAAAATTATTGATGAAAAATGGAGCCTTCACTTGTTTACACAAATATTAAAATCTTGGGCAATCTTGATTTTTCGCAGAAAGAAAAATGAAGGTGTTTCATTAATTAGTCTTGCAATTGGAGCCGGTGTTAATTATCAAATGACGAAAAAAGTAACTGAATTTGCACAACGATTTTATCAATATCGTCTTTTATTAGAAAAAAGCCAATATTAAATCGCTACATAAAAGACTATCCAACGAGGGTTGGTCTTACCTCATATTGGATAGTCTTTTTAACATCAAAAGAAGAAATTATATAAAGTTTAATAGCGTATGGAAATGTTTTTATTTTCCATCTTTAGGGGTACGCACAACAAGTACGTCACATTTTGCATAACGAACAATATGTTCTGAGACACTACCTATTAAGAATCGTTCAACGGCGTTTAGTCCAGTAGCACCACACACGATTAAGTCTGCATTAAATTTTTGAGCGATATCTTTAGGGATTTTACCTTTTGGTGAACCATAATCAATAACGATGTGAACTTCTTTAACACCAGCGTTAATCGCATCATTTTTGTAACCTTCAAGCATTTCTTCAGCATATTTGTCTGCTTTTTCAATGATTGCTTGATCGTAAGCATTGATTGTTGAGAAAGTTCGTAAATCAATAATATGTGTTAAAAATAATGTAGCATCGTTTTGTTTGGCAATTTCAATTGCTTCTTTTAGAGCATATTCAGCTTCTTTTGAACCATCAACTGCAACAACAATGTTTTTATAGGTTGCCATATTAACCTCTCCCTTCACTTTTATTATATAAGAAAATCGTAGGATAAGTGGTTACAAATTTTACAATTGTTTGAAATTTAACAAACTAAAGAGTGTTATTGTGAATATTTTTTCAAAATTGACTGAAGTCAGAAAAATGGGTTAATGTAAAACTGAATATATTAAAATAGAGGTGTTTTGTGATGAAAATTGGAATACCTAAAGAAATAAAAAACAATGAAAATCGTGTTGCAGTCAGTCCTGCAAGTGTAATGAACTTAGTTGAAAATAATATAGAAGTATTAATAGAAACTGGTGCTGGATTAGGATCAGGATTTACAGATGAAGAATTTGAAAAAGCAGGGGCGAAAATCGTACCATCAGCAAAAGATGCTTGGGAAGTAGATATGGTTATGAAAGTGAAAGAGCCACTCCCTGAAGAATATAAGTATTTACGTGAAGGATTAATCTTATTTACATATTTACATTTAGCGAATGACTTAGAACTTACGAATGCACTTATACATAATAAAGTAGTCGGAATTGCTTATGAAACGGTACAACTTCCTAACGGAACATTACCATTATTAACACCGATGAGTGAAGTGGCTGGTCGAATGGCTGTTCAAGTCGGTGCTCAATTTTTAGAAAAAACGCACGGAGGGAAAGGGATTTTACTTTCTGGTGTACCAGGTGTTCAAAGGGCGAACGTAACGATTATCGGTGGAGGAGTAGCTGGTACGAATGCGGCTAAAGTTGCCTATGGATTAGGAGCAAATGTAACGATTTTAGATATTAATCCAGATCGTCTGCGTCAATTAGATGACATATTCCATAATGAAATAAGTACGTTGATGTCAAATCCGTATAATATTTATGAAGCGGTGAAAAAGTCAGATTTAGTTATTAGTTCCGTCTTAATACCTGGTGCAAAAGCTCCTGTATTAGTACCAGAAGAAGTTGTGAAAGAAATGACACCTGGTTCTGTTGTCGTAGATATTGCCATTGACCAAGGTGGAAATTTTGAAACGTCGGATCGGATAACAACTCATGATAATCCTATATATGTGAAACATGGCGTAATTCATTATACTGTTGCGAATATGCCAGGAGCTGTACCAAGAACGGCGACATTAGCCTTAACGAATGTTACAACACATTATGCGCTTCAAATCGCTAATAAAGGTTATAAGGACGCATGTTTGGAAAATGAAGCTTTATTAAAAGGAATAAACACCCTTGAGGGATATGTCACCCATCGTGGGGTAGCTGGAGCACATAATATGGAATATACGAACCCACTCGATGTATTAGGAAAATAGCTTTAAATAAAAATTCCCAAAAAACCCCAAACTATTATATATTTATAGTTAAGTTCTGTTTCATTGGCTGTAGATATAAAGGGGGATTTAAATTGGGAAAAATAAAAGTTGCAGTTATTCCTGTACCTCTATAAAACTCCTTAAAATTATAGATTATTTTAAGGAGTTTTATATGAATATGAGTTTTCCAGACAATCTTTTATGATTGATAGAGGTAATTATTTTAGTACTACAATTTTTGTGCGCTATTAAGGAAAATACAGTGTAGTTAATATAAAATGAGTTTTATTTTCTGATTATTCATAATAATTATATTAGTGGTGGTTTAGTTATACTCCTTAATATATTTGTTTATTCCCTTCTTAAAAAATTAATTAAGTCAACAGAAGGTTATTATGAATAAAAAGTAATGGTTTTTTCCCTTCATCCTGAACATCATTTCTCGTTTCCGCACGTTTCATTAACGGCTGAAGAAAAAACAATAAAAGGTTCATATGTAGGTAGCTGTGTTCCGAATAGAGATATTCCACGTTTTATGCAATTGTTCCGTCAAGGAAGACTTCCTGTAAATAAATTAGTAGCGAAATTTATTTCTTTAGATGAGATAAATGAAGGATTTGATCTTTTGTCTAAGGGGGATTATTCAAGAATAATCATTAATAAAATCGGAACGTGATATGGATAATAGTGTGGAATTTATGAGCGATTAGCATTAGCATGGCTTCAATAATAGAGTAACACCCACCTTAAATTAGTTTGAA
>NZ_JAACYS010000120.1 GCF_009996845.1 Pallidibacillus pasinlerensis
TCATTTTAACTAATGATACATAGTACATATTTTCACTTATTGGAAGATTCCATTCATTTTTATGGTAAAATTTTCTAGGAGCTGTTCATAAGTGAATTTAATCTTAATTCCTAGTCGTTATACTACGCAAATTATTCTCCTCCCCTTTATCATTCGTCTATTCTATATATTACCATTTATAGGCAATAAGAACTAGATGCTAAGGAATCGGTTTTTATAATAAAAAAGCAATATTAAACCCGTGGATTCAGTCCGCTCCACGGGTTAAAAACAATAAAGTTTAATCTTCTTTAAACGGAGAAAATTCATGAACCCACACTTTTAACGTTGGAATCCATGGCATGCCATCATGAATCGATAAAATCGACTCTTTGTATGCTTCGAAATTCTCATATCCTTCTTTTCTAGCATCTTCATCGGTAATTTCACCAAGTTCTTGTTGGTATACCTTTTCAATAACAAACTTATAACCATCCAGTGTCAAAATATCTCCTACATCGGCAAAGCGTTTCATTCTTCTTTGTGATGTCTTTTCCCCTTTAATTACTTTTTCTATATCTTTTTGAATCGTTATTAACGAATCAATATTTTCTTTTTCAGATGTTGATTTTTGTCTTTCTTGTTGATTGATCACTAATGTACACCGTTCCTTTCCATGTTCACTTAACTCTTAAGTTAATTTTATCACAAATAAGAAATAAACTAACGGATAAAAACATTTGGTAAAAAGTTTTATAAAAAAATAGAAAACCTCCGCCATTTCGGTGGAGATTTTCGAACTGTATATTTTATATTACTCTTGATTAAGTGCAATTTCATCTAAAAAGGCAATTTCCCATAAATGCCCATCTAAATCTTGGAATCCCCAAATATACATAAAACCATGATTTTGAGGTTCGCCTAAAACTTTTGCTCCGAGGGACACAGCTTTATTCACCATTTCATCAACTTGATCCCGTCTTTCAGCTGATATACTATGAATCACTTCTGATGAAATTTTTGTATTCGGAATTTCCTTTTTTGTAAATCCTTTAAAACTTTCTTCATTCATCAGCATCGCAAAAATATTTTCGCCGATTATTTAACAAGTTGACGAGTCATCAGAAAATTGTGGGTTGATATCAAACCGTAATTCCTTGAAAAAGTTAGTCGACTTTGCCACCTCTATTTCCGATAAGTTTACAAAAATTTGTTTTGACTTAAAACCCATGTATTTACCTCCTGAAAAATTGTTACCTATAATAAATCAAGTTCATTTAAGTTTTTCAATAAATTGCTCTCATTTATTCCGTAAAAAATGTGCAATGCATTTTCGCAATTGCACACTAATTTTTAATGTCATAAAATCCAGCATATTTAATCAAAAATATTTTTTTATCCTACATAAACACTTTCACATGTCCCAGGAGCAGGTTCATAAAAACAATGCAATCGAAGGAATATTTATTATAAAAAATAGCGATCCAATTAAACAGATCGCCATATTCCAAAATAACTAAGCTATTTTTCTATCAATATTCTTTTTCTTTATAAAAATTCTACCTTCTGAAATAAATAGTCCTGCTATCGCCAATATCGTACCTAACGCAGACATCAACGTGATTTTTTCATCTAAAACAATAACAGATGTAACGACGGTAACAACAGGTATTAAATAAATATATATACTTGTTTTTATTGGTCCTAATATTTTCACAGAAAAATTCCACGTTACAAAGCATAGAGCTGACGCACCAAGTCCTAAAAAGATAATATTAAATAAATTTACCGGATCGCTAAACCGTTCGAATCCAAATTTGAAATCGAAGAAAAATAGAGTTGGAAGCATAAAAATGAGTCCATAGAAAAACATCCTTCTCGTCACTTGTAACGTATTATAACCAAAACTGCTGATTTTTCTTGTTATTACAGAATATATCGCCCAAACAAGGGTTGCAGTTATCGCTAACAAATCACCTATAGGATTTATTTGAAAATTTGTCGCTCCATTAAAACTAATTAAACCTAAACCGATCATTGCTATAAGAAACCCAATGAAAAAATTTACTCGTAACGGTTCCTCTTTTAAAAATAAATACGCCACAATCGCTGTGAAAAAAGGTGCCAACGAACTAATGACACCTACATTGGATGCCATTGTATAGGTTAGAGCAATATTTTCCAATAAATAATACAACGTAATCCCTGTTATTCCCGCAGCAATGATATAAAGTTCATGTTTCTTATTTTTTACTTTCATCCGGTGTGGGAAAACAATCAATAATGCGACAAACCCCATAATGAATCGGAAAAATAGGATTTCAATCGGTGTAAAATCAACAAGTAATATTTTTGTCGAAATAAAAGTAGTACCCCAAATGATGATCGTAATAAAAGCTATTAGATGACCAGTAGATTGTTTCGTTTGCATATTCTTACCCTTTCGTAATTGTATAAAATTTCATATTCATAACTCGATTTAAAGCACGTCCTTTTTTAATAGTTTAGTTTATTCCTTTATATAAAGAAAGTGTGCATTTTGTATTTGCACCCGGTAATAAAAGAGTTATTTACTTTTGATAATTGCTATTTTAAAGGAATAAGTGAAGATCAATGCTGTCATAAAAACTAAAGTAATACGTTTTTTCATCTTATTTTCTCCCTACTATTTATTTGTTTACTAATATTATAAAATTCTTCTTTACATCCAATTACTCCCTTCCTTTTAAATCAGTAATTTTGTATAGAGAAAAAACATTACCTGACTATAAACAGGGAATTACAGTACAATAACAAAAAAACAGCAAATCTGTAATATTTATAAAGCAATGAATAGGTTTTCAAACACTCTACGTAGCAGTGTATTACCAAAGACTGATTGAAATAAAATATATATAAATGAAATTTCACTATATTTTTTTAAAGAGCTTGAAACATATTGTAGGAAAAATCTATTTTTAAAAATTTATTCCTATAATATTACGAAATCCAATCAACAATGATATGTAATAGGCTTAATAAGAATTAGTCTTAAATTTATAAGATAAATAACTTTGTATATGACCACATCGAAACTATACTTCTGATTGGAATCGCGTACCACCAGAATGAAGTTATCAGGAAGATGAATGCAATTTCATATCTCAATTGTAAAAACAATAAATAA
>NZ_JAACYS010000121.1 GCF_009996845.1 Pallidibacillus pasinlerensis
GAAGTGTTAATAGAGAGTTTCTATGAACAGAAATTGCATAAATTAGTGTGAAGAAGTGTTAATAGAGAGCTTCTATAAACAGAAACAGTATGAATAAGTTAGAAGAAGTGTTAATAGAGAGCCTCTATGAACAGAAATTGCATAAATTAGTGTGAAGAAGTGTTAATAGAGAGCCTCTATGAACAGAAATTGCATAAATTAGTGTGAAGAAGTGTTAATAGAGAGCCTCTATAAACAGAAATTACATGATTTTGCTAGAAGAAGTGCTCATAGATTGCGTTTATAACCAGATTTTTTGATTCCCACCAAAAAAGTGTTCAGATTACCACTGTAACCTGTTTTTGACTAACCTAGAGCCAAAAAAGTGTTTAGATCTCACAGCCGAACATTATTTGCCATAAAAAAGAACTGTCCTGAAGAGATTAAATTCTCAACAAGACAGTTCTTTTTACATAAAACAGAATGCCACAGTGGCACCCCACTCGCAAGATAAAGATTTACGCTTTTTCTTCATAAACCTTTGTAATCTCAATAATCACTTGAGTCGCTTTTTCCATCGTTTCTAAAGAAACATATTCAAATTTCCCGTGCATATTTTCGCCGCCAGCAAAAATATTTGGTGTCGGTAAGCCCATAAAGGATAACTGGGCACCATCAGTACCGCCACGAACCGGTGTAATTTTTGGTTCAATATCAAGGCGTTCTAATGCTTCCTTCGCATATTCGAACACTTCAATATTTTCTTCGATTTTCTCTTTCATATTGTAATATTGATCATTTAATTCAAGGGTTACAGTATCTTGACCATATTTTTTGTTTAAATCTTCAACAACTTTTGTTAAATGTTGTTTTTTCGCTTCAAATTTCTCACGGTCATGGTCACGTATAATGTAATAAAGCTTTGTTTCTTCAACATCACCATTCATTTGTAACAGGTGATAAAAGCCTTCGTAACCTTCTGTATGCTCTGGCGCCTCTTGGGCAGGAAGCATACTATTAAGCTCCATACCAATTTTCAAGGAATTTACCATTTTATCCTTGGCAGAACCAGGGTGAATATTGTTTCCTTTTATTGTAATTTTCGCTGCTGCCGCATTAAATGTTTCGTATTCTAATTCGCCCAGCGGTCCGCCGTCCATTGTGTAAGCATATTTTGCACCGAAACGTTCAACATCAAATTTATGTGGACCACGGCCGATTTCCTCATCAGGTGTAAAGGCAACACGAATTTTACCGTGTTTAATTTCAGGATGGTTAACAAGATAGTTCATTGCGGTCATAATTTCCGCAACGCCAGCTTTGTCATCTGCACCAAGTAATGTTGTTCCGTCCGTTGTAATTAATGTTTGTCCTTTGTATTTGTTTAAAGATGGAAACTGCTCTGGTGATAGAATGATATTTTCATCTTTATTTAAAACAATATCGCCACCATCGTAATTTTCCACGACTTGTGGTTTTACATTTTTACCAGTAAAATCAGTAGCAGTGTCTACATGGGCTAAAAATCCAATCGTTGGGACATCTTTATCCGTATTTGCAGGTAATGTTGCAAATAAATAACCATTTTCATCAAGTTCAACTTCTTCTAAGCCAATTTCTTTCAATTCTTGTTCCAACAATCTTAATAAGTCCCATTGACCGGGAGTGGATGGTGTAGTGTCACTTTCTTCGTTTGATTGCGTGTCAATTTTTACATAGGTAGTAAAACGTTTTAACAATTCTTCCTTCATGGAATCATCTCCTAGTTCATTATATTTTTGTTGTTTAAATTGTACCAATTTTGCATATCGTTGGTAAAATAATCCAAGGCTCCCTTTATAATCATGATGCCACGGTTTATCTTTCCCACAGTAATGAATGAAAATCGTATTTTTCTTGATCCAAAAAATATTGCCATAATCTTCTTTGCGGGATATTTTTCCAAATTCAAAAAAGCGTGCATCATAATTGTAAACATAACTGTTAACGGGTTTGATTTTATCCCAATAAAGACCGTTCAACACATCTTGATCAGGTAAAATAAGTTTCAATTTATTTTTTTCGATAAACTGATATATATCCTGCAAATCTACTAATTTCCTCATTAAAGCAACATTCATTAGGAGCACACCAGTATTAAAATATCCTTTAGCATTAGGGGTTTTCAATCGAAAATTATTGATTCCTTTAACAAGTCTTGCCGTATGTTCATGTTCGGAAGCAACAAAAAGGCAATCGTCAAAATCAGTATGATAAAAGTCGTGAATTGGATTAATGGCGACAATGTCAGGATCAAGGTATAAAATACGATCAACGTCTTTCGGTAAAAACAGGTGGGCGGCCAATCGGTAATACATTTCAACGGTGTAATGTCGAAAAACCGGAGCATCGCGAAACATATCTTCCCGTACAAAAATCGGGTGAAAATGCTGTCCATGTTCTTCAATATAAAAACGAAGTGAATCTAAATCTTGTTGGTTCAGTTCAGAGTGTATGAGATAAATTGTCAATATTTCATTAGGATTATTAATAAATAATGATTTGAGTAAAACTTTTAATGGAGGGATATAGTTGGAATTTAAAGTCACAAGAATATTAATCATGAAATAATCTCACCTCAATAATAGTAGATAATTCTATTTTATCACCTAAAAATTTTCAGGTAAAACTTTACATTAACAGGTAAGCCGGTGAATTTTCCAATTTTCTAAAATAGCACTCATGTAATTTTTAGTATAGAATATTTGGTTAGTATGTGAAAGAATGCTAGAAAAAGGAGATTATTTATGTTACGAAGATTTTTTT
>NZ_JAACYS010000122.1 GCF_009996845.1 Pallidibacillus pasinlerensis
ATTTTAGTAACAAATGATATGAAATTGCTATCCAATAAGTCCAAAGTGGTTGTGTTTTTAGTGGAGTTGGCGGCGACTCCGAAAAATATAAGACATTTTTCCTGCGGTGCATATTCATGGAAGTAAACTCAGAATCCAGCGGGACTAGCACTAGCCGAAGACCCCGCAATCGAGCTTGCGAGATGAGGAGGCTGAGGCAGTGCCCGCGGAAAGCGTCCGCCAACGGAACGAATTATCTTTTAGGACAGTCCCTTAATCAATTTGTTAAGTTTTCATAACCGTCAACAACTAGATCTAACTTACCAGTTTTCGGGTCAATGACTAAACCATGAACAGGTGTATCTGGTGGAAATAGTGGGTGGTTTTTTATCGTATTCACACTTTTACTAACACTTTCTTCTACACTTCGAAAACCAGTTAAGCATTTTTGTACTTCAATACCAAAAGCATTGTGTGTAAAGTATCTTCCTTAATTCCACGTTCCAACATGATTTTTGTCATTTCTTCCGGTTCTAAATTTGACATTCCACAATCATGATGTCCGATTACCATTACTTCTTTTGCTTTTAAAGAATAAACAGATACTAAAATACTTCTCATAATACTTCCGAACGGTTCAGTAATTAAAGCTCCGGCATTTCGCAAAATTTTTGCGTCACCATTTTTTAAATTCATCGCATAGGGAAGAAGTTCGAGGAGTCTAGCGTCCATACATGTTAAAATTACCAATCGTTTATTTGGGAATTTATCTGTTTCGTATTTAATGTATTGTTGCTCTTGGACAAACTGCTAATTATGCTTTAAAATTTCTGAAAGTATTGTCACTTTTGCCTCCTCCTATACAATGTATAATCAAGTTTTACTTTAAAATGTGATTTTATTAATAATAAACGAATTTTGTTTTTTCGTAAAACTTTTTTATATTATAACTAGGAATTCGAAAGTTCGAAATGCCTTTTTATTAATTAGTGGGAATTAATATAATCTTATCGGATAACGACCGCTGTTCCTGTAGCGATTACCATCATCATACCTTCACGCATTGTTTCAAAATCCAGGTCGACACCTACAATTGCATTTGCACCTAGGCGTCTTGCTTTTGCTTTCATTTCTTCAATCGCATGCTCTCTACCTTCTGTTAATTTATTTTCATAAGCTCCAGATCGACCGCCGATAAAATCAGTAACACTAGCCATAAAGTCTCTTACGACGTTCGCTCCCATTATGACTTCTCCAGAAACAATTCCTTTATATTCTACAATTTCTTTTCCTTGCAATAAATCTGTTGTAGTTACAAGCATATTATTTACCTCCTAAAATTTAATTAATACTTTTACGTACTACACAGGAAAATGGTTTCGTTTTGTTGAAAGAATAATTGAAAATTCATTTTGATATTGAAAGTTAAATGCCGTTTTGGAAAATAGGTTCTAATTTACAGACTTTTGTTATACTTCCATGTTTCTTTTCATTGAATGCTTTTGTAATAGTTTGCTCATTTTTTTTAAGTTCATCTTGGAGTATTAACATGTATCATGTTTAAATGAATATTAAATAGTGAACATGTTATGTAAAAGTAAAGGATGAAGTATATGACTCCGTTTACAGAAAGTGTAATCCGAATTATAAAATCAATCCCAACAGGAAAGGTCATGACGTACGGTCAAATTGCAAAATTAGCAGGAAATTCACGAGGTGCAAGACAAGTTGTTCACATTCTCCATTCTATGAGTGAGAAATATGAATTGCCTTGGCATCGGGTAATTAATAGTAAAGGTGAAATTTCAATAAAAGATGAAGCATCTCGTTTTGAACAAATCACATTACTATTAAATGAAGGTATCGAATTTGATCTTTATGAGCGAATTGATTTAGAAGTGTATCAATATCACCCGCCAAGTAATTTTTTGTTCAAATAGTTAAAGGAGGGAAAAGGATGACAGATTTTTGGCGAATTGTAGATGAAAAAATTAAGCAGGCATATGAAGAAGGGGAATTTAATAATTTATCTGGAATGGGAAAACCGTTAAACTTGGATGATGATTTAGGGGTTCCGGAAAATTTACGAATGGCTTATCGAATTTTAAAAAATGCTGGTTATACTCCGGAAGATAGTGAGATACGTAAAGAAATTATGACTATAGAGGATTTAATTAAATCTAGTAAAAAGGAAGAAGAGCGAAAACTGCTTATGAAGGACTTGTCTAAAAAATTATTACAATACAATGCACTTTTATCTAAACGAAGAATTAAGACAAATTCATCAGTGTTTAAAAGATATCAAGATAAGATTGAGGATCGCTTAACTTAAAATAAAAATGGCGCAGGAAATCAAAGTAAAGAAGCGGTAGTACAAAATGAGACATTATCTACAGAAAGTGTGGAAGTAGGTCAAAAACAAGTGGTGACAGAGCAACAAGTTGAACAACAAGCACAATTGGAATTACCAATTTCAAAAGAAAAAGCTATTGAAATTGCTGAAAGACAAACTGGTGGAAAAGTAATTGAAATTGAATTAGATAGAGATGATCGCCGCTATGTATATGAAATTGAACATGTAGCAGCGTGCTGAAATTGAAATAGAAATTGATGCTGAAACTGGTGGGGGTGTTGAATTAGATTACGATGAAGATGATTATTATGATGACCGTTATTAAAATTTAATTTGTAAGGCTGTGCGAAATTTTTCGTGCAGCCTTTT
>NZ_JAACYS010000123.1 GCF_009996845.1 Pallidibacillus pasinlerensis
AAGTCAACATCAGCTCGATTCCTCGCTGTGTTTCCTTTATCTCATTGCGGAAAGCTCCAGTTCGTACGTCGCTGCGCAGATGTAATACTGCGTAAGCGAAACATCGCAGAACAAAATCTAGAGATTTTGTTCGAGTCGCCTCAGCTTTTCTATTGGTTAAGTCCTCGAACGATTAGTATCCGTCAGCTCCACACGTCACCGTGCTTCCACCTCGGACCTATCAACCTTGTCATCTTCAAGGGTTCTTACTTCCATAAAGGAATGGGAAATCTCATCTTGAGGGGGGCTTCATGCTTAGATGCTTTCAGCACTTATCCCTTCCGCACATAGCTACCCAGCGATGCCTTTGGCAAGACAACTGGTACACCAGCGGTGCGTCCATCCCGGTCCTCTCGTACTAAGGACAGCTCCTCTCAAATTTCCTACGCCCACGACGGATAGGGACCGAACTGTCTCACGACGTTCTGAACCCAGCTCGCGTACCGCTTTAATGGGCGAACAGCCCAACCCTTGGGACCGACTACAGCCCCAGGATGCGATGAGCCGACATCGAGGTGCCAAACCTCCCCGTCGATGTGGACTCTTGGGGGAGATAAGCCTGTTATCCCCGGGGTAGCTTTTATCCGTTGAGCGATGGCCCTTCCATGCGGAACCACCGGATCACTAAGCCCGACTTTCGTCCCTGCTCGACTTGTAGGTCTCGCAGTCAAGCTCCCTTGTGCCTTTACACTCTACGAATGATTTCCAACCATTCTGAGGGAACCTTTGGGCGCCTCCGTTACCTTTTAGGAGGCGACCGCCCCAGTCAAACTGCCCACCTGACACTGTCTCCCAACCCGATAAGGGTTGCGGGTTAGAACTTCAATACAGCCAGGGTAGTATCCCAAGGACGCCTCCAAGGAAGCTGGCGCTCCCTCTTCCACGGCTCCTACCTATCCTGTACAAGCTGTACCGAAATTCAATATCAGGCTACAGTAAAGCTCCACGGGGTCTTTCCGTCCTGTCGCGGGTAATGCGCATCTTCACGCATAGTATAATTTCACCGAGTCTCTCGTTGAGACAGTGCCCAGATCGTTACGCCTTTCGTGCGGGTCGGAACTTACCCGACAAGGAATTTCGCTACCTTAGGACCGTTATAGTTACGGCCGCCGTTTACTGGGGCTTCAATTCGAAGCTTCGCGCCGAAGCGCTAACCTCTCCTCTTAACCTTCCAGCACCGGGCAGGCGTCAGCCCCTATACTTCACCTTGCGGTTTTGCAGAGACCTGTGTTTTTGCTAAACAGTCGCCTGGGCCTATTCACTGCGGCTCTTCAGGGCTATTCACCCTAAAGAGCACCCCTTCTCCCGAAGTTACGGGGTCATTTTGCCGAGTTCCTTAACGAGAGTTCTCTCGATCACCTTAGGATTCTCTCCTCGCCTACCTGTGTCGGTTTGCGGTACGGGCACCTTGATTCATCGCTAGAAGTTTTTCTTGGCAGTGTGAAATCAGGAACTTCGGTACTATAATTCCCTCGCCATCACAGCTTGAGGTTATGGTCGTAAGGATTTGCCTCACAACCCCTCTTACTGCTTGGACGCGCTAATCCAGCAGCGCGCTTACCCTATCCTCCTGCGTCACTCCATTGCTCAAACGAATCTTAGGTGGTACAGGAATATCAACCTGTTATCCATCGCCTACGCCTTTCGGCCTCGGCTTAGGTCCCGACTAACCCTGAGCGGACGAGCCTTCCTCAGGAAACCTTAGGCATTCGGTGGATGGGATTCTCACCCATCTTTCGCTACTCATACCGGCATTCTCACTTCTAAACGCTCCACTAGTCCTCACGGTCTAGCTTCGGCGCATTTAGAACGCTCTCCTACCACGGCATCGTAAGATGCCATCCGCAGTTTCGGTGATACGTTTAGCCCCGGTACATTTTCGGCGCAGAGTCACTCGACCAGTGAGCTATTACGCACTCTTTAAATGGTGGCTGCTTCTAAGCCAACATCCTGGTTGTCTAAGCAACTCCACATCCTTTTCCACTTAACGTATACTTTGGGACCTTAACTGGCGGTCTGGGCTGTTTCCCTTTCGACTACGGATCTTAGCACTCGTAGTCTGACTCCCAAGCATGAGTAATTGGCATTCGGAGTTTATCTGAATTCGGTAACCCGATGAGGGCCCCTAGTCCAAATAGTGCTCTACCTCCAATACTCTTTAGCTTGAGGCTAGCCCTAAAGCTATTTCGGAGAGAACCAGCTATCTCCAGGTTCGATTGGAATTTCACCGCTACCCACACCTCATCCCCGCACTTTTCAACGTACGTGGGTTCGGGCCTCCAGTGAGTGTTACCTCACCTTCACCCTGGACATGGGTAGATCACCTGGTTTCGGGTCTACGACTCTTAACTCAAAACGCCCTATTCAGACTCGCTTTCGCTACGGCTCCGGTATAACCTTAACCTTGCTAAGAATCGTAACTCGCCGGTTCATTCTACAAAAGGCACGCCATCACACATAAATGTGCTCTGACTACTTGTAGGCACACGGTTTCAGGTACTCTTTCACTCCCCTCCCGGGGTGCTTTTCACCTTTCCCTCACGGTACTGGTTCACTATCGGTCACTAGGGAGTATTTAGCCTTGGGAGATGGTCCTCCCAG
>NZ_JAACYS010000124.1 GCF_009996845.1 Pallidibacillus pasinlerensis
ACACAAACTTCTATTTTTCTATAAAATCTTTATGTACTGTTCGTATATAAAACTTATTCTGTTAAATCAATATCATTAATTGGTTGCAATGGGATTTCATAGACTTCGCCATTTTCACTAATCATTTGCAGTTCATTTGTAACAATATCGTAAGAACGAATTTTACCTGTTACAATTTCATTTCGACGTTCGTTATCGTTATAGTAAGAAATGGCGACCTGTTGATTCAATTCAACGGCTTGCCTAATCGTCTCATCCATTTCTTCTAATTTTTGTTCGTCTAATTCTTTCGGTTTTTCCCATAAGTCTTCCTTTGCCCAATCCCACAACATTTTAACATGTTCCGGCAGCATTAAAGACGTCCATTTTATCGTTATATCAAGACTTTTTTTAAAAAATCTTATTTTTTATTAGATGCTTTTCTTTGTTTATATATATTTAAAGTAAATTAAAAATTTATCAATTGATAATAATCTAATGTTATGTTAAATATAATATACAGAACATACGTTCTTGTAAAAGTGAGGTGAGAATAAATGTTAAAAGACCGTGGAAATAAAAAATGGAGTACTTCGTTTATGTTACCTGATCATGTAAAATTGCTAAGAGAGGCTATCGATAAAGATAAAGAATTGAAAAAACCAATTATTGACGAACATCAACTAGAAGAAATGAATTTAACAATCCAACACGCTATTAGGTATAATTCGTTAGTGAAAATAAAATATTTTTCACATAATACGATTAATGAAACCGAGGGCTTCATAAAAAAAGTTGATTTACTACAAAAGAAAATTTTTATTTATTATAATGGAAGCATCCCATTATCTTTAAACTTAATGGAAGTCATTGACGTAAGTATTGAATAAACTATCTACGTTACTTCTGTCCGCAATAATAATTTCCACATAAGAATGGCCGATATTCTTCAAATTTTAGGAATACCGGCTTGAGTTTTCAGAGTTTGTAAGGAATACTTTGTTAAACCAAACTTTTTAGTCTCCAAGAAAACTTATATTATAAAAAGGTTTGATCATTTCAATAATTCTTACTCAACTAAAGCCCCCGTTTGTTTAAGTGTATTTATTCATCTTTTTGTAGCGAACGATATATGGTGAAAGTAAAAAGTCAATAATCCCCATGAGCAGTCCTATACCAGCCAACACAAAAATGTTATCTGTAGGTGATAGAATATAACCAAATATCCATATGGGCAAAATA
This sequence comes from Pallidibacillus pasinlerensis, assembly GCF_009996845.1. Lineage (GTDB taxonomy): Bacteria > Bacillota > Bacilli > Bacillales > Caldibacillaceae > Pallidibacillus > Pallidibacillus pasinlerensis. The sequence goes on from NZ_JAACYS010000124.1 coordinate 1,222, forward strand.
GACATGGCTGCTATTGTACTTCTACCAAACAAAGTTATCTTATGTTCAGTACCACAGGTGTCACATTCAATTGGTTTATATATCCACCAAAACGATTTAAAGATTATTCTCCAGTTAAACGGTGTGTTGCAGTTGTTACATTTTTGCAAATTAACTCCCCCCTAGAAAGTTGATTTTTCTACCGTTTACAATCAAATATACAATTCTATTATAGCGTATCTGTCAGTGGGTGATTACAGCCATCAAATTGACCCAGTTGTGCCATCTTTTTGATCCACCTGTGACAAGAAAGTGATCCACTTGAGACAAAGGTGATCCAATCCACAGTGCTATATGCTTTCTTAACCACAGCTTTAGCTGCTTGCCCTTGACCGCCGTGCCACTTCTTAGTGATTGCTGGAAGGGGTCGGGGCCCCGCCAGCGGAACTTAGAAGTGATTGTCCGTGGTACGCTATTGATGCGAATGAGCCTCAAAGGCTTTATTTCTGCTGTTCGCCATCTAAAACTACTACCACGGAACACAAACAAGGTCAAGGGTGGTGGAATTGTTGCTAAATAAGATATCAAGTATACTGGTTCTTACTTGGCAATGGTGGATCAAAATTATGTCCTAAGTGGGTCAAAAACATGGCGGAGGTGGAACTATGCTATGTCTTTCTTCAGTGGGGCTTAAGCTCGTCAACTAAAAATATAGATTTAAAGGAACAAGTTAAAATTTTTTATGGAAGTATTTATAATAATATCTAAAAAACCTTCTACTAATTTTCCTCACTGTAATAACCAAAGAACCTGATTGGACTGTAAACAATCAGGTTCTTTGCAATTATCACACTTTATTCTCCATTCTCCTATCTCCAAATTGCTTAATCTGTTCAGCGATTTCGTCACGGAAAGATTGAAATTCATACTTCTTAACTCTTTTCTGGTTGGATTATTAAACCCCAGACACCTTTAAATGATGTTTTCTAACTTATTGGGATAAATAACCTATCTCGTAGAAGAGAAGGCTGCCCGATAAGTCATTATAACTAACTTTTTGGACAGCCTC
>NZ_JAACYS010000125.1 GCF_009996845.1 Pallidibacillus pasinlerensis
AGAATTAGTAGCAAACTGTCTTTCATCGGACATATGAAGGACAAAATCTCCAGGAAACTCGCGCAAAATGTCTTTCATAAACAAACATCACCAATACTTAAACATAATAAGCCCATTGACGCACACCAACAATTTCAAAATGCTCATCCAACACCCGTTTTATCCTTTTCTTCGAATCGATAATCTGGCACCAGTCATGAATATTAACCGTAGTCACCTTCCGATCTGGAAAGAGAAGCTTGTACTCCCAAATACTACGCAATATGGCTGCTCGGGCATTCTCAACATGTCCACATTCTTTACAAACGCAATTTCGCCCAACAAATACTAAAGCGAAGGAACGACAAGTCGCGCAAATAATACCCTTTTTCAACATATCATAACGATAAGTAGGTAATTGTTGAAAAGGAGATTCGTTTAAATGAAGAGAGGCTAGTTTATTTGCAAGTTGTTTGTGCATGTCTGTTAACTTGGAAGGTTGTTCATTTAATTGATTAAAGAAGCGGTTAAGTTGAGAATGGAAAATGAATGGTTTATTTAACGGTGCTTGGTAAAGGGAAAACTCAGGATTTATAAAGACGACATTTGCTGACATAGGAAGGGAAAAACCATGGGAATGTATTAGGTTACGGAAAAGGGATTCTGTTTTGGCAAGTTGATTTAAGGGATTTCCAATTTCACGACCGGAGCTGCTGTAAATTTTATCATTTTCGTAGTAATAATCGCCTTCGTAATTTTTCACTTCAAAGGGACGCAACATATTACCGAATATAAGTACAGTATCAATTTGAAAAGTTGTGTTGTTGAACTGTAATAAAAGATCATTTAGAACGTAGCAATTATTATGTAACTTTTCTTCAATTTGTTGATCAAACATACTCTCTCCTTCATAGCCCTTTTTCAAAGAAAGGTAATATCGTTTCTTATCTTCGGGTAACTCCATCCGTACATCTAACAGTTCTAAAATTTGTAGTTGTTTAGGTTCTTCTCGTGTTTTATATGCTTTCAATAAAATCCCCCCTTTTCAAATATATAGTACTGTAAAACAACAAAATTTTCCACCTATTTAAAAACATCGCAACATACTCTCTCCCAAACATTCCTACTCTTTTTTTCGCTATTTCTGAAAAAGCTATTAAAGGAAAACAAATATTTGACAGTATACATAAAACGGTATATGATTTTACTAAAAGATAATATTCAATTTCATATATTTCAATTTCGTAATAATAAAATCCATATAAAAAAGGAGTAAATAAAATGAGTAAATTCCACCAACCACCGGCAATATATGTAAATGAAGTAAATATAAAAGTGAGTAACTTAGCAAAATCGATACAATTTTATGAAGAAATTATCGGTTTAAAAGTGTTATCCCAAACAGAAACAACAGCTAACCTGACAGCAGATGGTAAGACAACGTTAGTTTCATTAACACAAATTGAAAATGCGTTACCGAAGTCAAGAACAGCTGGTTTATATCACTTTGCGATTCTTCTTCCATCACGTAAAAACTTAGCTGTCTTTTTGAGACATCTTATTCAAAGCGGTTATCCATTCGGAGCAGGAGACCATCTTGTAAGTGAAGCACTATATTTAAATGATCCAGATGGCAATGGTATTGAAGTGTATAGCGATCGTCCGGCAAGTAAATGGGCATGGAAAGATGACCTTGTTATTATGTCAACTGAACAAATTGATGCAAAAGGTATCCTTGCCGAAAGCCAATCACCTTGGAATGGCTTACCAGCAGGTACAATTATGGGGCATATTCATTTACATGTTTCTAATTTACAAGAAGCGGAAGATTTTTATACAAAAGGTCTTGGTTTTGATGTTGTAAGTTACTATCCGCAAGCGGTATTTATGGCTTCTGAAAAATATCATCACCATATCGCGATTAATACGTGGGCAGGAATTGGTGCACCACCTACCCCAGAAAATGGTGTTGGCTTAAATTGGTACGAAGTTGTTTATCCAAATGGAAATGCAAGAAAAGAAACAGTCGAACGATTACAGTCATTAGGCTACAAAGTGAAAGAAGAGTCCGATTACTATGTAACAAGTGATCCATCAGGCAACAAGATCCGACTATTAGTACATTAAAAATATGGGCTATCGAAAAAGTAAATCACTCTTTTTGGTGACATTTTTGTCCAATGAGTGAAATGCTTATTCGGTAGCCCTATTTTTGTGCAATCTTTCATTTACTAATTTTTTTATATAACTTATAGTAATATTGAATTCTGCTTACATATTGTAGTCT
>NZ_JAACYS010000126.1 GCF_009996845.1 Pallidibacillus pasinlerensis
AGTAGAGTAGAAAACAGGAATTAGATAATGTCCTTTTGTCCTCGGGGTTCAGGGTGTTCCACCTTACTAAGCCAGACTGAGGACATTTCTTTTCCTGCTTCCCCTCATCAAACCGTACGTGAGGTTTTCCCTCATACGGCTTTCCGACGTTCTTCTTTCTTTGGCATTACGGTATCTAACTTGCCAATTTCACTAACAAATGTTCGACTTCATTTCTTACGTCCCTAAGTCTCCCGTGTTTCTTTCGATTGTTTCTTTTCTTGTTATAAAACAACGTGAGTCTTTCAAGTACATACCAATCAATACGGTTTAACCATTTCTTCCCTAAAGGTGATATCGCATAATAGTTCTTAAACCCTTGTAACCTTCGGTTAAGACCACGAACTAAATCTTTGATATCCATTAATAACTTATACCTTGGTTCGGTGTAGTCTTTAATTTTCATTCGCATTTTCTTCATTGCGGTCTTCTTTGGTATGTGAGACATGACATAAATCGTTCTCCCACCTTTAATCCTTTTAGGAAATTTTCGGTGATGGAAGCCAAGAAAATCAAAACCTTCGGTGTCGTCCCAAATATTAACTAGTCTTGATTTATCTCGATTAATGGAAAGGTCGAGTTTCTTTGTAATAGCTAGAATTACTTGGATGCTATCCATTGCCTGTTTCTTGGTCTTACACATGATGACAAAGTCATCGGCGTATCGGATGATTTCTCCTAGATGGCTGAATTTCTTTTGCCAAAGTCTGTCCATTGTATTTAGGTAGATATTGGCTAAAAGTGGGGAAATCACGCCTCCTTGCGGAGTTCCTGTCAAAGGATTTCTTACTTTTCCTTCTTCCATAATGCCAGCTTCAAGCCACTTCCGAATTAGTTTTAAGACCCGTCGGTCACTAATTCGTTGTTCTAGTAGTTTCATCAATTTCTTTTGATTGATGTTATCGAAATACCCTTGGATATCGACGTCGACTACCCAAAAACATTTCCTACTCTCTTTTCTTATTCTTGCTATCGCTTGATGTGCATTACGTTTTGGCCGAAAACCGAATGAACAGTCCTGGAAGTCTGCTTCAAAAATAGGCTCTATAACCATTTTCGTTGCCATTTGTGCAACCCTATCTTTAATCGTAGGTATCCCTAATGGACGTTTCTTTCCATTTTCTTTTGGGATATAGGTTCTACGGACTGGGCTAGGATTATAACGTTTCTCCTTTAGTTCCAAGTAGAGCTCGTTCATAAATCTCTTCTCCCCATATCCATCAACGATTTGTTCAATCGTTTGTCCGTCTATACCTCCACTACCTTTCTTCCGTTTTACCCGTTGCCATGCCTCCCATAGAATATCAGGACGATAAATTTTGTCATATAAAGCGTGAAATCTACGAGTTGGACTTTCCTTGGCACAAAGATATAACGTCTTCCAGAGTTCTTGAGCTTTTACTTTATTGGTGTAGTTAGTCATTTTCCTGACATTCACTCACTCTTACCTCCTTCTGACATATGAACGAAGTAGGGTATTGGCTAACGCCGTCCTTCCCTAGACAATGTTGTGTTGTCATTGTCATAATCGGTACTATGACCCCCTCCGACTCCCTCTCGTCCATCCACCACTTCGTTTACACTTATAGGTTTCTGCTTTACTTCCAAAGGAAGTGACGAGTAGGGTATCCCCAGTTCCGTTAACTACTTTCTGAACATGTCGCTCCCCTTACCCCGGGAGATTCTTCGGTGTTGTTTTCCAAGTACTTGACACCTTCCATGGTCTTCGCCCATATTCTCCAGGCTCGACTTCTCCTTGTCCACCAAAGGTGGGCTCTTTTGACGAGGCGGCAGGATTCACTTTATGTTACAACCTGTTCATTTGCTCGCACTCTACAAGAGAGTTACTTTGTCACAGGGCTTCAACCTTAGGATTTCTCCACCAGTTGCCTGTCAGCTACCGAGCGTCTTGGCACTTACTCGGGTTGGACTCTCACCAACTAGCAATTAACGGCTTGCTGGGCACGCAAAATATAAAAAGCCGTTATCATTATAACGGCTTTGCAAA
>NZ_JAACYS010000127.1 GCF_009996845.1 Pallidibacillus pasinlerensis
CTGCACAGACATGGTTATTATTGGCGTTACGCCATAACTGATGATGTTGTATTTGAGATTCCTATTTGCAGACTTATTTGTTTATCTTGTAAAAAGACCTTTTCGATTATTCCAGACCTTCTGATTCCTTATTTCCAACATAGCTTGGATCTTATTTTAAAGAGAATGGAACAGTTCCTACAGAACAAAAAGACGAAAGGAAGCCGTCAATTACTCGCTTTTCACTGGCTTCGTTATCGGAAAAATATAAGTTGGATTCATAGTTTCTTTGTATATTTAGGGGAAATAATAGGGGTTTCTAGTGATATAAAAAAAGAAGCAAAAAAATATCTGAAAATGATTCGTAATTTTGGTGAATCGTCCTTCTTACGAAGGTCATGGGGACATTTATCTTCCTATTTTATGTCAAATTAATCCGCTGATATTTTGTTACAAACAAATTATTTATCGTCCCACATAACTTTTGCGTGTTCAAATAATGACGAAAAAAGTAGAATAAGATTATGGATGACCGGTCGTCCTCTTTTATCAAAAAGGAGGAGAAATCGATGACTGAAAAAGAAAGAGAACAAATTGCCTTATTTCGTTATGGTTTAATCGCCCCACTATTAAATGGCCAAGTGGATCCCAAAGCATATTTTGAAGAGTTAGAAGGTAAAGTCCATCAAATGCCTTATTATGGAGAACGAAAAATAGCGGTGAAAACGATAAAAGAATGGCTGCTTAATTATCGTAGGCACGGATTTGAAGCATTAAAGCCTAAAAAGCGAGCAGATCGGGGAAACTCGAGAAGATTATCGCCAGATGATCAAGATCATATTCTAGCCATAAGAAAAAAATTTCTCCATATGCCAGTGAGCGTATTTTATGAGCAGCTCATCAAGCAAGGAGAAATCACAAAAAACCAAATTTCATATTCTACTATAAACCGTTTATTAAAAAAACACAACCTTTCAGGAAAAGTTTTTTCTGCAACACCTGAAAGAAAACGATTTGCCTATGATAAAGTAAACATATTATGGCAAGCTGATTTATCACATGGTCCTTATATCAAAATTAAGGGCAAAGTAAAAAAGACGTTTTTAATTGCTTATATCGATGATTGTTCAAGGTTGGTTCCATATGCACAGTTTTTTACATCCGAAGGATTTGATGGACTCAGAATTGTAACAAAAGAGGCTTTAATTCGCAGAGGGAAACCTACCATGATATATGCAGATAACGGAAAGATCTATCGATCTGAAACACTGCAGTATGCTTGTGCTCAACTTGGGATTACACTAACTCATACACAGCCGTACGATCCGCAAAGTAAAGGCAAAATTGAAAGGTTCTTTAAAACTGTACAAACACGATTTTATCCCTTATTAGAGGCAGACCCAGTGGAAAGTTTAGAGGAGCTAAATGAACGATTCTGGAGATGGCTGGAGGAAGACTATCATCGAAGGGTTCATGCATCATTAGACGGAAAAACGCCACATGAAGTCTTTCATTCTCAATTAGAAAATATCACGTTTTTAGAAGATCCATCCATTCTGGATGTCATCTTTATGAAACGAGTTCAACGGAAGGTAAAGGCGGATGGAACAATAAGTCTAAATAAACAACTTTATGAGGTTCCAGCCAGATTTATTGGGTACTCCGTGGATTTACGAATAGATGATACCGGCGTTTTTATTTTCGAAGATAATAAGAAAGTAGCTGAAGCAGAGCCTGTATCTTTATCAGATAACGCTCATGTCAAGCGTGTTCGTTCACCTTTCTCTTTAACCCAATTAGCTGAAAAATCGAAGGAGGTGAATCGACATGTTTAAATCCTTCTATTCTTTAGCAAAAGAACCCTTTTCGAAAGATATACGCCCATCGGATGCGTTTTTATCATCCGATTATCAAGGAGCTTTAAATGCCTTAACATATTTACAAAAATCAAAAGGGATTGGACTACTCATTGGTAATCCCGGTGCTGGTAAGACTTTTACATTAAGAGCGTT
>NZ_JAACYS010000128.1 GCF_009996845.1 Pallidibacillus pasinlerensis
ATAATTAATATTATGGAAATTTATATTAAAACTAAAGTGGCGGCGACTCAAAAAACACATTCGTATTTTTTCTGCGGTGTAATGCTCCGTAGCTAATTCAATGTCCTGCAGGATTAGCACGAGCCTATAGACCTGCGCAATCGAGCAAGCGAGATGAGGAGGCTGAGGCCGTGCCACTGGATGCGCGTCCGCCACTGTAGCGAAATTAAGTATACAAAATTAAGGAAGACTGTCAAATAACAGCCTTCCTTATTGAATGGCTAATATTACTTTTCGTTAATTTTTAAAACCATTTTCCCCTTCGCTTTTCCTTCAATAATTTCCACATGTGCCTTTTGCGCTTCTTTTAATGGGTATATTTTACCAACAATAGGATTTAGCCCACCATTTTTTAACGCAGCTTCAATACCAATTAAACTTTCATTATATTCATCTATCGGTGCATTCCAAACGGCCATCCCAAGTATATCGGCTTCTTTTCCCATTGCAAGTCGTGGATTAAAATCAAGTGATCCGCGGTTCCCGACAATAACGATACGCCCATATTTATTTAGATACGTAAAATCTTTTACTAAATTCACATTTGCGAGCATTTCTAAAATGACGTCAATCCCTTGATTGTCAGTGGTTGAAGGAATTGCATCTAAATAACCCGGTTCACTATGATTTAATACGGCGTCGGCCCCGGCTTGTTTAACTAATTCAATGCCTTCCTCAGTACCAGCTGTACCGATTACTTTTGCTCCAATATATTTAGCTAGTTGAACGGCAAGTAAACCAACACCACCTGACGCTCCATGAATAAACACGGTTTCACCTGGTTTAACACGGGCACGATGGAAAAGGGCTCGATAGGCTGCTGTACCTGGTACTCCTAGAGCAGCCCCTTGTTCAAAACTAATTGATTCAGGTAATTGGTAAACGACATCGGCATCACATACAACTTTTTCTGCATATGTACCTGTTGTCAGGTTTGCTAAACTTGAAGAAACAAAAACGCGATCACCAGGTTTTAATCGGGTCACTCCAGGTCCGACTTCATCTACAACCCCTGCGCCATCAAATCCAGGAATATATGGTAATTCCGGTTCGAAAAAAGCATAACCACCTTGACGGATATACGTTTCAGCAGGGTTGACACCGGCATAATGCAATTTCACACGTACTTCATTTTCACTTGGTACAGGTTCTTCAACGTCAACATAATTTAATACTTCTGGTCCCCCGAAAGCAGACATTTGAATGGCTTTCATCTGAATCCCCCCTCTATTAAAAATCCTTCACGTTTAATCATAGAATATTTTTACAATTTTTGAAATAAATTTAGAAGCTATTAAACAAAAATTTTTAGTTTGTAAAAATTAATTGTGTCAATTGTTACTCTTTAAATCTACTTTTCTTAAACCTTTGTTATCAAGGATATCTTGAATTCCTTCTTCACAAACACCGTATGTCCGCCAAGAGCATGTTTCACATATATATTGAATATCAGACGGAACGACATATTTACGAATGCGATTTTCAACTTCTTGCCATTGGATTTGTTGACCAACTTTTAAACCTAGTTTTTTTAATATTTTTTGATCACGTTCGTAAATATGTTTATCTTGACAATGATATTCACCAGAGTTTGGATACTTCGCACACAATTGATCTGGTCCTTCAATCAATTCAATCCATGTATTCGGATATTGTCGCAAATTTTGGTGCATAAGGGTCATATTTTCTACGTACTCTTTTGAATAACCCATCCCGCGATACCCGATAAGACAAAAAAGATGGTGACCTCGTAATTGATACATCATATACCTCCTTATTATTATGTTAACTATATAATATAGAAGTTAACTAATGTTAGTTTATCAAATTAGCAGGGGAATGTGGATTGTTTTTTTATGTGATTAAATAGCTTAGTATTTTCTTTGAAAAAATATAAA
>NZ_JAACYS010000129.1 GCF_009996845.1 Pallidibacillus pasinlerensis
AGTAATAAAGGGTTTTTTTTCTTTTGTTTGTTTTATGGTAAAATAAGACAAAATTATACATTTTTTTCATAAAGTAGGTGGACGTCATGAAGTTACTCATAAAAGCTCCTGCAAAAATTAACTTATCATTAGATGTGTTACATAAACGAAATGACGGCTTTCATGAGTTAGAAATGGTGATGACAACAATTGATTTAGCAGACCGAGTCGAATTAGAATTACTTGATGAAGATCGAATTATTATTCAATCCCAAACTCGTTATGTTCCGGATGATGAGCGGAATTTAGCGTATAAAGCAGCGAAATTAATTAAAGAACGGTTTTCAATAAGAAATGGTGTATCTATTAAAATCGATAAAAATATCCCTGTTGCCGCAGGTCTTGGTGGTGGAAGTAGTGATGCTGCTGCTGTATTAAGGGGAGTAAATAAATTATGGAACCTCCAATTATCGGTTGAAGAACTTGCTGAATTAGGGGCGGATATAGGTTCCGACGTATCTTTTTGTGTGTATGGTGGTACCGCTTTAGCGAAAGGGAAGGGAGAAATCATAACACCTCTTCCAGCGCCCCCAAAGTGTTGGGTTATTTTGGCCAAGCCATCCATTGGTGTATCAACGGGTGAAATTTATGAAAAACTTGATTTAAATAATATAAATCATCCGAATACTTTGGCGATGATTGATGCTATACATACGAATGATTATCAAAAAATGTGTGACCATTTAAACAACGTATTAGAAAGTGTAACGTTGAAATTATATCCAGAGGTTAAACAAATTAAAGATGATATGAAACGATTTGGAGCAGATGCTGTATTAATGAGCGGAAGCGGACCAACTGTGTTTGCCTTAGTTCAGCACGATTCAAGGATGCAACGAATTTATAATGGATTGAAAGGATATTGCAATCAAGTTTATGCTGTTCGAATACTTGGGCAACCAAATGAAAGTTTAATTTGAACAAAATGAGGAAATAATGAGTCTTAACTTGATAAAATACGAATATTAATATAATATATTTTTATTAATATTCGTATTTAGGTAGGTGTCGTTATGAGTTGGAAAAGAAGTGAACGTTTAATAGATATGACGAATTACTTATTAAATCACCCACGTGATTTAATTTCTTTAACTTTCTTTGCAGAAAGATATAGTGCAGCAAAATCTTCAATAAGTGAAGATATAACAATATTAAAAGAGATTTTTGAATTACAAGGAATCGGTAAAATAATTACTATTCCAGGGGCAGCTGGCGGTGTGAAATATTTTGTGACAGTAAAGGAAGCGCAGGTAAAACCTTTTATTGATGATTTATGTCAACTACTTGCCAATCCTGATCGCCTATTACCTGGTGGATATTTATATATGCAAGATATAATTGGAAACCCGCAAATTATGGACCAAGTTGGTCGTATGTTTGCATCAAAATTTGGAGATCAAGAAATCGATGCCGTTATGACTGTTGCGACTAAAGGGATTCCTTTAGCATATGCAACCGCTAGCTATTTAAATGTTCCTGTTGTTATAGTTCGGAAAGATACAAAGGTTACAGAAGGTTCAACGGTAAGTATTAACTATGTTTCAGGTTCTACAAAGCGAATTCAAACAATGCTTTTAGCGAGAAAAAGTTTAAAAGAAGGTTCAAGAGTTCTCATTGTTGACGATTTTATGAAAGCTGGCGGCACGATTAATGGAATGATTAGCTTATTAAATGAATTTAATGCAAGCTACGCTGGAATAGCCGTGTTAATTGAAGCGGAGGAAGTTGAGGACCGTTTAATCGATCAATATACTTCTGTTGTTAAACTTTCTAATGTTGATGCGCGTGAGAAAAAAATCACTGTGAGCGAAGGTAATTATTTCTTAACTTAATTTAAAGTAACTAATTCTAAATCTATTTTAAA
>NZ_JAACYS010000013.1 GCF_009996845.1 Pallidibacillus pasinlerensis
AGGACAGATTGAGGGTGAAAATAGGGTGAAGTGTCTTTCATAAGGTCGATGAAGGACAGATTGAGGGTGAAAATTGCGTGAAATGTCTTTCATAAGGTCGATGAAGGACAGATTGAGGGTGAAAATTGCGTGAAATGTCTTTCATAAGGTCGATGAAGGACAGATTGAGGGTGAAAATAGGATGAAGTGTCTTTCATAAGGTCGATGAAGGACAAAATAAGCGAGAAAGTTGGAGGAACTGTCTTTCATAAGGTCGATGAAGGACAAATTAACGGAGAAAAGCGGAAGAACAGTCTTTTATAGAGTCTCAAAAAGCCAAAAGTTTGCAAATTCGAAGTGATTTGTCTTTTATAGAAGCTCAAAAGACCAAAAGCTAGCAAATTATGAAATGAACTGTCTTTTATAGAGGTTCAAAAGGCCATAAGCTTGTTATTTTCGAATCGAACTGTCTCTCTAACACCGGCATAAGGCTCAATTTCCCTCATTTTCCTAAAAATCTAGTCAACATCTTTTCGCCTCACATCACAACAACCCTAATCTAAATTCCGAAAATATAAATCATACTTCTAAAACGGCCAAGCCCCCCATATATATTAAAACAGGAATGCCTCATAGGGGGGTCGAAGCTTGATAACAATTCAATTTCAAAATAAAGATGAAATGGATTTTTTATATTTTTTATTAAAAAAATCCAAACAAACCATGATCCAAGTCCAAAAGAGTTATAATGGTCTCGTTATTCAGATAGATAATGAAAAACGAGAGCAAGGACTTTTGATCATACATAAGCATTTGAAACAGCTCGTTATGAATAAAAAAAGGGTGGTTTGGTGCAAGCGAGTCATTCAAGAAAAGTTTTTTTTCAAAGACGAGGAGGAACAAACTCAAATCATTGATATTCTTTTTTCTATATTGGATGGGAAAAGAAAGGATCTTCCAATTGATGTCAATCATGAGCAAGAGGAACGAAAAATTGACCAAGCTTTAAAAGAAGTGCTTTCAAGTAATCGCACCTTCTCCTTTGATGCGTTTGTTATGTTTCGCCTAAGACCTTATTTAGAAAATCTTGCTCCGTACATTGAAACAGCAATTGATGAATATAAGATGGAACAGGATTATCAAGCGTTTATTCACTATCTCCGCAACTTTTTATCGGGTCGTAAGCCACAAATGAAAAAAGTTTATATCGTGCATGATGATGGTTTCACATTTTTTAATGAACAAAAGCAAATGATGAAACGCTCGGAGTTAAACAAACGAATTGACCGGAAGCTACTTTCTGACCATCCTGTCTACGTTGATTCAATCACGATTGCCCCTCTCATATCGATTGCGCCAGAAAAAATATATTTATTTACAGACCACCCTGAATTCGGTATCATTCAAACGTTAAAAAATATTTTTGAAGAGAAAATTTATATTCAATCATTAGAAGCTATTAGCAATTATTCCCTTACTAATAACTAAAATGTGCATTACAAGGCAAGAAGTTCCATTAACTTCTTGCTTTTTATTTTTAAAATGATTATAATACTATCATACAAAAATGAAATAAATGAATGATAAAAGTAATGCAAAGGACATGAGTTATTTATTACGGTTTTCAGAGAGGGAAGACAAGGCTGGGAGCTTCCTAACACGGATAAATAACTTACCACCTTTAAACTTCAACTGTGAACGGGTAGGATGTGAATCTTCCTCAGTAATAGTTGACGGTACCAACCGTTATTGGAATCTGAGCCGCGAAACGTAACTATATTTATGTAGTTTTTTGCGGGAATCAGGGTGGAACCACGGGTAAATAACAACTCGTCCCTATTTGTTTAGGGGCGAGTTTTTTATTTTTCAGTAGAAAATAAATTCAATAAAATTAAGGAGGCAACAAACATGTCAGAAGTTATTAAAATTTCATTCCCTGACGGAGCTGTGAAGGAGTTTCCAAAGGGTTCAACAACAGAAGATATCGCTGCATCTATTAGTCCAGGACTAAAGAAAAAAGCGTTAGCTGGTAAATTGAATGGTGAGTTACTAGATTTGAGAACTCCAATTGAAGAAGATGGAGAAATTCAAATCTTAACAGATAAAGATGAAGACACTCTTGATATTATGCGCCATAGTACAGCTCACTTAATGGCTCAAGCGATTAAACGCCTTTTCCCTAATGCAAAATTAGGTGTTGGTCCAACAATCGAAAATGGTTTCTATTATGATGTTGATGTAGAACCAGCGATTACACCTGAAGATTTACCGAGAATTGAAAAAGAAATGAAAAAAATTATCGGTGAAAACCTAGAAATTAAACGTGTTGTCGTTAGCCGTGAGGAAGCGGTCGAGCGCTACAAAGAAATTGGCGATGAATACAAATTAGAGCTTATTGAAGCCATTCCAGCAGATGAAACAGTAACAATTTATGAACAAGGTGAATTCTTTGACCTATGCCGTGGGGTGCACGTGCCTTCAACTGGTAAAATTAAAGAATTTAAATTGTTAAGTATTGCTGGTGCTTACTGGCGTGGTGATAGTAACAATAAAATGTTACAACGTATTTACGGAACAGCTTTCTTCAAAAAAGCAGATCTAGACGAATATATCCGTATTCGTGAAGAAGCAAAAGAGCGTGACCATCGTAAACTTGGTAAAGAACTTGATATTTTTGCCATTAACCAATTAGTTGGTCAAGGGTTACCGTTATGGTTACCAAAAGGTGCAACTATCCGTCGCACAATTGAACGTTATATTGTCGATAAAGAAATTGAACTTGGTTATGACCACGTTTATACTCCAGTTCTTGCGAATGTGGATCTTTATAAAACAAGTGGTCACTGGGATCATTACCATGAAGACATGTATCCGCCAATGGATATGGGTGATGGTGAAGAATTAGTACTTCGTCCAATGAACTGTCCACACCATATGATGGTTTATAAAAATGAACCACATAGTTACCGTGAATTACCAATTCGTATCGCGGAACTTGGTATGATGCACCGTTACGAAATGAGTGGGGCGTTATCAGGATTGCAACGTGTTCGTGGCATGACTCTAAACGATGCGCATATTTTCGTTCGTCCAGATCAAATTCATGAAGAGTTTACACGGGTTGTTGAATTAATTATGGAAGTTTATAAAGACTTCAATATTACAGATTATCAATTCCGTCTATCTTACCGTGACCCACAAGATAAAGAAAAATATTTTGATGATGATGAAATGTGGGAAAAAGCACAAAGCATGTTAAAACAAGCGATGGACGACCTAGGTCTTGAATACTACGAGGCTGAAGGGGAAGCTGCCTTCTACGGTCCTAAGTTAGACGTTCAAGTTCGTACTGCCCTTGGTAAAGATGAAACATTATCAACTGTGCAACTTGACTTCTTATTACCGGAGCGTTTTGACTTAACTTATATAGGTGAAGACGGTGAAAAACATCGTCCAGTTGTTATCCACCGTGGTGTTGTTTCAACTATGGAACGTTTCGTTGCTTATTTAATTGAAGAATATAAAGGTGCGTTCCCAACTTGGTTAGCACCAGTTCAAGCAAAAGTGATTCCAGTATCGAATGAACTTCATTTTGACTATGCAAAACAAGTTCATGATGAATTGAAAAAATCTGGCATTCGCGTTGAATTAGACCTTCGTGAAGAAAAAATGGGATACAAAATCCGTGAAGCGCAAATTCAAAAAATCCCGTATATGCTTGTTGTTGGGGATAAAGAGGTTGAAGATAAAGCAGTTAACGTTCGGAAATACGGTGAGAAAAAATCCGAAACTGTTACATTTGATGAATTCCTACAAAAAATTAAAGAAGAAGCGAGAGTTATTCGTTAATTCCTCTTGTGCTTACAAAGATCGCCTGAAATACGGCGGTCTTTTTTGTAACAAATTTTAAGATTTGGTCGAGTCATACATTGTTTTAAGTTAATAAAATTTCTAAAAATATAAAGTTTTGCTAATATTGAATATAATATTTATCGTAAATTTACAAAAAAGGGCGGGAAGAAATAATGGTACATATAAATGAAGCTTTGACAAAAATGAAACAAGAAATGGAACGGATAATCGTCGGGAAAGACGAGTTAGTTGAACTTTTTACAATCGCGCTACTCGTGAATGGTCATATATTGTTAGAAAGTGTGCCGGGTACAGGGAAGACGACCTTTGCTAAAACTTTTTCCCAACTTATTGCTGGGGAATTTAAAAGGATCCAGTTTACTCCTGATGTTTTGCCAAGTGATGTAACAGGTATTCAATTTTTTAATCCAAAAACACAGGAATTCGAATTGCGTGAAGGTCCTATTATGACAAATATTTTACTTGCGGATGAAATAAACCGTGCCACCCCTCGTACACAGTCTAGTCTTTTAGAAGTAATGGAAGAACTTCAAGTGACGATTGATGGTGAAACGATTAAAGTCGAGCCTCCGTTTATGGTCATTGCGACACAAAACCCGGTTGAATCCCGTCAAGGCACGTTCCCCCTTCCTGCAGCGCAAATGGATCGCTTCTTTATGAAAGTGGATATCGGTTATCCTTCCGTAGAAGAGGAAAAAAAGATGCTCCGTTACAATCGAGAGACGCTGGCAAAACCGACAGTTGAACCGGTGTTAACAAAAGAAGATATTGTCAAATTGCAAAAGGCTTTAAACGAAGTACAGATTATTGAAGATGTTGAAGATTATTTGTTATCGATTATAAGACTGACGAGTTGAAGGGTGTCAAAGGGAATATAAAGAAAACTATTGTATTTATAATATAAGTTTGTTATAATTTTTTTGTTGCATTTGCGAAACAGGCAATATTGACATCATGTCTAATCTATGTTAAGATGTAACAAGTTAAATTGAATACGATGTTTGTAAAAGAAGAGGCACCCGCTTCTCACCTGGAAGACGCTTTTAAAGGCTGTTAACAGGTTTTAGACAAACTTATGATGTGTCTTATTATGATCACAGAATAATAGTGCGGGTGTGTTGTCCTGCACTTTTTTATTGCATAAATTTATGCATGACGAACCATCTTCTTCATCCAAACAGGTATTCAACCAATCTCTGGAGGTGTCTTAATATTAGCAAAGATATGATTGTTAACGAGGGCATTCGCGCTCGTGAATTACGCGTAATTGATGCAAATGGCGACCAATTAGGCATTAAGTCAAAAAGTGAAGCACTGGAAATCGCTAGTCGTAGAAATCTTGATTTAGTTTTAGTTGCTCCAAATGCAAAACCACCGGTGGCTAGAATTATGGACTACGGTAAATACCGTTTCGAGCAACAAAAACGTGAGAAAGAACAACGTAAAAACCAAAAAACGATTACGATGAAAGAAGTTCGTTTTAGCCCAACAATTGATGAGCACGACTTTAATACAAAATTAAAAAATGCTCGTAAATTTATCCAAAAGGGCGATAAAGTTAAAGCTTCCCTTCGTTTTAAAGGTCGGGCAATTACACATAAAGAAATTGGTCAAAAGGTGCTGGATCGATTTGCTGAAGAATGTGCAGATATCGCTACAATTGAAACGAAGCCAAAAATGGAAGGTCGAAGCATGTTCTTAATTTTAGCACCGAAAACCGAAAAGGATAAGTAATCTAAGGAGGAATTTTTCATGCCTAAAATGAAAACACACAAAGGCTCAGCAAAACGTTTTAAAAGAACAGGAACTGGTAAATTGAAACGTTCTCATGCTTATACAAGCCACTTATTCGCAAATAAATCTCAAAAACAAAAACGTAAATTACGTAAAGGTGCAGTTGTATCTCCTGGAGATTTCAAACGCATTAAACATATGATCTAATTTTACTTAACGAAGAAATTTAGGAGGGTTTTAATATGGCACGTGTAAAAGGTGGTACAGTTACGCGCAGACGTCGTAAACGTGTACTTAAATTAGCAAAAGGTTATTACGGTTCAAAACGCACTTTATATAGAACAGCAAATCAACAAGTAATGAAATCATTAGTGTACGCATATCGTGACCGTCGTAAACGTAAGAGTGAATTCCGTAAATTATGGATTACTCGTATCAATGCGGCAGCACGTCAAAACGGTATTTCTTACAGCCGTTTAATGCACGGTTTAAAACTTGCTGGTATCGAAGTTAACCGTAAAATGTTAGCTGACTTAGCAATTTCTGATGCTAAAGCATTCACTGAGTTAGTGAACGCAGCAAAAGCTCAATTAGATAAATAAGTCTAATTCATATCAGTCATTCTTCAACTGGAAGGATGACTGTTTTTATTTTTCACAAAAAATATAGATGGGATTTGAGGGATTGGATTGGAAAGTGTAATTACTGTAGTACTCGTTGTCGTTAATTTGCTTGGCTTTTTCATGATGGGAATAGATAAAAGACGTGCTGTTAAGCGGAGTTGGCGAATTAGTGAAAAATGGCTATGGACTGTGGCTTGTTTTTTCGGTGCAATCGGTGCGACTGTGGGAATGTATGTTTTTAACCATAAAACAAGACATGTATCTTTCCGGTTCGGGTTCCCATTTCTTGCCATGCTGCAACTTTTATTAGTTTTAAACTATTTGTAATGGACAATTAATATATTAAAATTTTTTAAAAAGGCATATCCCACTTCCGTTTTGTATATTTTTATATTAAAAGTGTAATTTTTTCATTGGATTTTTTTAATCCCTCTGAAAAAATACAGCAAGATGCAAAACGAAGCGGGAGGGTGTAAAGGGATGGCTGAAAAGGCTGAATATGTTTTAAACCTCGTTCAAATGAGTGGTATTCTTGCACCAATTATTTTTATTCTTTTTCATACATTACGCCAGTTTTTCTTTATCCCTGTAATTGTCGTTTGTTTAGCGGGTGGACTGTTATTCGGCGCAGTGTTCGGATCGATATATTCGTTAATCGGTTTAACGTTATCAAGTTTTGTCGTTTATTTTTTACTACGAATCTTTCCATCTTTCCACAAAAAACTACAAGAAATTAAAGTGAAATGGTTTGGGCCTTATGCCAATTTTACAACTGGGCAAATTTCTGTTTTGAAGCTAGTTCCATTTATGCATTATCAGTTGCTTTGCTTTTGTTTAATGGAGCGGAAGAAAACTTTTCATGAATATGCGTTAAGTTCATTGTATACGAATATTCCAGTTGTCGTTTTTTATACGGTGTTTGGTCAATTTTTCAAACATTTCTCACCTGCGATGGGAGTGGTATTTTTAATCGGTTTAACGGTACTCATCATTGCCTTTCGCGAAAAATTCGTCATCATAAAGTGGAAGGATTTTTTTAAAGCTACGTCGTGAGTAGCTTTTTTATTTTGGTTTAGGTGTTTTGACGAAGTAGGAATCTGGAAAATGTCCTCATAAGTGCGATGAATGTAAAAAATGTAGTCGCTCCCGAAAAGGTCTTTCATAAGTATAATGCCGACTGAAAATAAAAGATACCAACAAAAAAGGCCGTTCTTAAATATATGAACGACCTGATTTAGAATATAAAATTGTTACGCCTCATCCTCCCACGGCTTGTCCGGGTTGTTATCATCATCGTTAAGGAACTCTTTGATTGGGCTTTTCCAATCAATTTCCGCCTTCGGATAATATTTTTGAACATGTTGCTCAATTGTTCTGAAATCACTTTTCGTTAACCCTTTTAACGATGCGATGCTCTTTGGGAAAATAAAGATAGAGACAACTTCGAAAGCATCAGTTGTTGTGCCTAAGTATTTTTCTCCTTCAAAAAGTACACCTTTATACGTTAGTAAAAAGTTTTTCCTTACATTATTCGTATCATCCAAGAAATAAAAACGTTTTTGCTCGTGGGCAAGCTCAAGTTTTCGTTTTGGGTGAAGAATATATCGGATTCCTGTATAAATTAACAAGATTATTAGTGCGATGATACCAAGTCTGATCAGTAATCCCATACTATCCGCCTCCTATAAAAGAGTTATAAAACCATTATAAATCATATTCTTATTATGAACTATACGATTTAAAAAGGAATAGGTTTCATTTTATTGTAATTTTGTTATAATTTTTTAAGAAAACCAACAACTTCAATGACGATAGGAGATAGACACATGACATACAATTTAAAAGTAAAACTTGTACATAAAGATGCAAAATTACCGTTTTATGCAAATCCTGGCGATGCTGGTCTTGATTTATATTCTGTTGAGGATAAAGTGATTCAACCAGGTGAGGCGGAGCTTGTTGCAACTGGTCTTGCAATCGAATTACCTGAGGGAACTGAGGCGCAAGTAAGACCTCGTAGTGGCTTAGCATTAAAACATGCTGTGACGGTTTTAAATAGTCCAGGAACGATTGATGAAGGATATCGCGGGGAAATTAAAGTGATTCTTATTAATCATGGGAAAGAACCGTTTAAAGTGGAAAAACATATGCGTATTGCCCAAATGGTAATTGCACCCGTTACCCGAGTTGCCATTATACAAGTTGAAGGATTATCTGATACTACTCGTGGTGAAGGCGGCTTCGGATCATCAGGAGTAAAATAAATGGTACGGAGGAAAAATGGTACGGAGGGACAGGTCCGGTGTCTCAATGGTACGGAGGGACGGGTCCGGTGTCTCGAATGGTACGGAGGGAATGGGAATGGTACGGAGGGACAGGTCCGGTGTCTCTATTTTAGAATAGAAACGCTAGGCCTGTTTCTATTTGGGATTCGTGTGTTTAATTAAAGTATTACTATATTGGAATAGGAACAAGGGACCCGTCCCCGTGTACCGCCCCCCGTGTACCACCCGTGCCATAGAAAAAAATGAAACGAGGGACCCGTCCCTGTGTTTCAAAATAGGATAATTTTCTGAAATGAGATATAATACGTGTGTGAGCAAAAACTAATTTACACAATTTTTTAGCTTATATAATTTTCTTTTTTAATAAAGGAGGGTATTTTTGTGGCAAATTTAGATCCAACATTATCGATGTTAAAAGAATTAACGGATGCTAAAGGGATTCCAGGAAATGAACGTGAAGTTCGTGAAGTAATGAAAAAATACATAACGCCATATGCAGATGAAATTACAACAGATGGTTTAGGCGGCTTAATTGCGAAAAAAGAAGGACAAGCAAACGGTCCGAAAATCATGTTAAGTGGGCACCTTGATGAAGTTGGTTTCATGGTAAAACAAATTGATGATAAAGGTTTCATTCGTTTTCAAACCGTCGGCGGTTGGTGGAGTCAAGTGATGCTTGCTCAACGTGTTACGGTTGTTACATCTAGAGGTGAATCAATTACGGGTGTTATTGGTTCAAAACCACCTCACGTGTTATCACCAGAAGCAAGAAAGAAACCATTTGATATTAAAGATATGTTTATTGATATCGGTGCAACAAGTAAAGAGGAAGCTGAATCATGGGGCGTTCGTCCAGGTGACATGATCGTTCCTTATTTTGAATTTACAGTTATGAAAAATGAAAAATTCTTATTAGCAAAAGCGTGGGATAACCGTATTGGTTGTGCGATTGTCGTAGATGTGCTTAAAAATTTACAAAAAGAAAATCATCCGAATATCGTGTACGGAGTAGCGACAGCTCAAGAAGAAGTAGGTCTTCGTGGTGCGAAAACAGCTGCTTATAAAATTGAACCGGATATTGGTATCGCATTAGATGTAGGTACAGCAGGTGATACACCGGGAATGACTGAAAAAGAGTCATTAAGTACATTAGGTGATGGTCCACAAATTATCGTATACGACCATTCACTCGTTTCCCATCGCGGCTTACGTGAATTTGTCGTTGATTTGGCAGAAGAGTTAAATATTCCGTATCAGTTTGAATCTATCCCTGGTGGCGGTACCGATGCAGGCGCAATTAGTCTAACAAAAGCTGGTGTACCAGCCCTTGCAATTACAGTATCTACCCGTTATCTCCACTCCAATGCGAGTGTCATTCATCGTGATGATTATGAAAACACAGTGAAATTAGTAACTGAAGTTGTAAAACGGTTAGATTGGGATACGGTTAATAAAATTAAATTTGATTAAGCGACGGTGGTCCTATTAAAAGGCACTAAAAAGGGGTTGACGTTGATGTCAGCCCCTTAATAAAAACTATTTTTTAATTTATAAAAATAGAATAAGTCCGTTTGTATTGAAATAATATGTTAGAATAATAGAATTTAAGCTAATAATGGATATTTATCTACATTTATCGCATCTTCATAATCCAATAACAGCCGATCAAAAATGGCTTCCCAAGTTTGTGTTAAAGCAAATTCACGTGCCTCCTTGCTCATACTTTGACGTAATCCTTCATCATGAAGTAATTTTTGTATTGCTGAAATAAAAGATTCAACATTTTTCGGTTCGCAAAGCATACCATTTACATTATGTTTTACTAAATTTTTAACTCCACCTGATTTTGCCCCAATGACAGGTGTTCCTGAAGCTAATGATTCAATGACGACATTCCCGAACGTTTCAGTCGCTGAAGGAAAGACGAATAAATCGGATGCCGAATAAACGGCAGCTAAATCTTTTCCGCTTAAAAAACCGGTGAAAGTCATATTTGATGGTGCTTGTGCCATCATTTCTTCCTTAGAAGGACCGTCACCAACGACAAGCCACCGCACATCACCTTTTAAATCATAAGGTAGTTGATTGGCAATTTTTAACAACGTGTCGATATCTTTTTCCGGTGCTAAGCGACTTACAAAGGATAAAATATACTTTTCTTTAATATTATATTTCTCGCGAATTTTTTCTTGTGAGTAATTTGGGTTGTATAACTCACAATCAACGCCACCCGGCCAAATATGCAAGTTCGTAAATCCCTTTTTCCTTAACGATTCGATCGTATCATAGGATGGAACGAAAATTTTGCGAAATGGTTTATGAAACCAACGCATATATCGCCATAAAATTTTTGATAAAAATTGAATATCGTAGTATTGGAGATATTTATCAAAATTTGTATGATACGAACCGACGAGTGGGATATTCATTTTTTTAGCATAATGCAACCCACAAAGACCGACATTGAATTCCGTTGCAATATGAATTATATCAGGCTGAAACTCTTGTAATGCTTGTTTCACACGCAACATGTTTGGTAAGGCTAATCGACATTCTGGATAGAAAAATAGGGGTAAACTTTTAAACCGATGAACTTGACTTGAAAATCTCGTTTCTTTTGAACTTTTCGGTGCAAAGACAATATACTCATGCCCTTTTTCCTCTAAGTAGTCCGTAAAATGCTTCAACGTAATAGCAACCCCGTTTACATCAGGGACATAAGTGTCCGTAAAGATTGCAATTCTCATTCAATCCCTCCAAGCTATTACCATATAAACAAGTATAACTCTTTTTTGATTAAATAGTATTAATCTTTTGTAAATATTTAAAAAATGCTTTATTAGCTACTAGTATATTCAGCAAATTAAAAGTTACAACTCAATATGGCTTATTTTACTAAAACAATTGCCCTATTTCTCCAACATAAAAACCCTTAAAATTTTTAGAGTTTCTTGTTCATTTTTTATACGTTCTTGAAAACATTAGGTTTCATTTGCTTGACAATTGTATCACGTTTTAGTTGAAATTAACAGTTCCTGAAATAAAAATAATAACGCTATAGAATAATTCATGGCCACGATCAGAAATTTGAATCTCAACTAAATGTACTTCCCATAATTGGGAATGGCTTTTTCATCGAAATGTAAAACGAGTTCTTGAAGTCCAGTTGATAGCTCCTCACCACTCATTGGTACTCCGTGTCCTGTAAGGGCAACTTTAGGACTTAGGTCAGCTAACTTTTCAGCAGATTGTTTTGCGAGTTTCCAGTCTGTTGTAAAATATCGGGGCGGTCCGTTAATTTCTTGTTTTTGTATAATTACTTTGTAAAGTGAGTCTTGACGTACCGTTACGAAGGCATCTCCGGCAATTAGTGTTTGATCACTTTCACGGAAAAAGGAGATATGTCCTTCAGAATGCCCTGGTGTATGAACCCACTTCCAATCCGGAAGATGAGGTACTTCACAGTTTGCTGGGATTTCTTTTAAATATGGGCTGATATTGATTCCTTTATTTGGAAATATGGGCGAGAGTTTAGCTACTAGCCCACCTTCAACCGACCCATCAGGTTCAGGATAATTTTTTTGCCCGGTTAAGTAAGGCATTTCTAACGGATGTGCATATACGGGTACGTTCCATAGAGTGACGAGTTGTTCAATCGCACCAACATGATCAAAATGTCCGTGGGTTAAGAGAATTGCTTCAGGCTTTGCATTTTCCCCGAATTTTTCATGGAGCATGGAAAGAATTGTTTCTTCTGAACCAGGCATGCCACAATCAACAAGAACAAATCCGCCACTTATTGTTTCAATGATGGCGATATTGACGATTTGAATTGTGAAAGAATGTACTCCAGGCGCAACCGTTTGAAACAAGCCACTTGATAAAGATGTAAAAGGGAGTAACTTACCTTGCATCGTGTCGCTTATTTCATAATCTTCTTTATGTTCCATTGATTTTCCTCCTTTTTGAAAAATTGAAAGCTGAATTTAGGACGATTTCGAAAAAGGTTGTTTGAAGTTGTAAAGAACGCTGAAATTAGAGGTGTATCACCGAAAAACTTTATACACAACAAATAAAAGGGGAACGCACAATGATAAAATGTTCCCCACAACAACCGTTATCTTTTTAATCCCTCTTCTAACGTTTCTAACATCATCTGTCTTTTCTGTTGATCGGCGTTTAGCCAAATGACTTCAAATAACACGCCGAGACCCGGTAGCATTTTTTCTTCACCAACTTGAATCGCATCAACAATTGTATCTTCTAACTGTTCTTGTGTATTACCAGAAACATTTTGTATAATAGCATGACGTAAATTAAAATTCATTAACGAAACCTCCTGTAATATTGGTCATTGTTATTGTTTTCTTCTTTTTCATGTAATATGTATATAGAATTCGGTATAATGAAGAAAGTCTACAGGCTATAGTGATAATGATTATAAGGAAATGTTGAAAAGGGGATCCGAAGTGAATTTAATTCAATCAGCAAAAAATGAAAAAGTAAAACATTGGAAAAAATTGTTAACGAGAAAAGAGCGGGACAAAACCGGTTTATTCCTTGTTGAAGGGGAACATCTTGTTTTCGAAGCAAAGGCGGCAGGAGTAATCGAAGAAATTATTGTTACGGAACAATATTACCCAAAATTGCCAAAAGCAAAGTTCGGTAATGATGAAGTATATGTCATCGCTAATAATATTGAAAGATTAATTTCTGATACAGAAACACCACAAGGTATTTTTGCTATATGTAAACAAGGAGCGGCAACAGATATAAAAGGAACACGTTTCCTGCTTATTGATGCAGTTCAAGATCCAGGAAATGTCGGAACGATGATCCGTACTGCTGATGCAGCTGGTTTCGATGCGGTTGTGTTAGGTGTAGGGAGTGTGGATCCATACAATCCAAAGGTGCTTCGTTCTGCACAAGGAAGTCATTTTCATTTGCCAATTGTTCGGGGCAACCTGAATGAATGGATTGAGCAACTAAAGGAAAAGGACATCCCAGTTTACGGTACAGCTTTACAAAACGCCGTGCCAATGTATGAAGTGGAAATTGGTCCTTCTTTTGCCTTGATTGTTGGTAATGAAGGACAAGGTGTAGATGAACAATTATTAGAAAAAACAAATCAAAACTTATATATCCCGATCTTTGGTAAAAGTGAATCACTAAATGTCGCTGTCGCAGCAGGTATATTAATGTACTATTTAAGGGGAAATGATTATTAAGCTGTAAAAAAATAGCATCTAACACGTTTTTTATACAAATTGTGACAAAACCTGTTGAATTTTACATACAAATGTTGCGAATTATACAGTCAATCTATATAATATTAAGTAAATCTTATGTATGGATAATATTTCTATAATTAAATAAATTGATCAGTAATGATTAGGGCAAGTAGTTTAGGGCCTTCTATTTCAGGGAGAAAATGCCGTGACTGGAAGCATTTTTAATAGAAGCTAAACGAAATTTCACCCTATGAACTCTCAATCGGGACCACAAGTTTTTTGTGTAAAGATTGAGCGGGAAGACCGTTAATCAAATGAAGTGGATTCAATTCTTTTTGAATTGAATCAATAAGGGTGGTACCGCGATGTAAACCTCGTCCCTTTTTTGGGATGGGGTTTTTTGTATGCAAAAATTTTTGCGCTCGACTAATGAATACAAGAGTTAAAAGGAGGATCTACAGTGAAAGAACGTTTAGAAGAACTAAAACTTGAGGCGTTAGCTAAAATTGAAAGTAGTCAAGATTTAAAACAACTGAATGAAGTACGTGTTGCTTACTTAGGTAAAAAAGGACCAATTACAGAAGTGTTACGTGGAATGGGTAAGCTTGCTCCTGAAGAGCGTCCGGTCATCGGAGCTTTGGCAAATGATGTACGTGCAGCAATCCAAGAACAAATTGAAGCAAAACAAAAAGTGTTAGAAGAGCAAGTGATTGCTGAAAAATTACAAAAAGAATCCATTGATATTACATTACCAGGTCGTCCCGTTGTTCAAGGAAACCATCATCCGTTAACAAAAGTAATTGAAGAAGCGGAAAACTTATTTATCGGACTTGGATACACAATTGCGGAAGGTCCTGAAGTTGAAACAGATTATTACAACTTTGAAGCATTAAACTTACCGAAGGATCACCCAGCCCGGGATATGCAGGATAGTTTTTATATTTCTGAAGAATTACTTTTACGTACACATACATCCCCAATGCAAGCAAGAACGATGGAAAAACATGAAGGTAAAGGCCCTGTTAAAATCATCGTTCCTGGAAAAGTGTATCGCCGTGATGACGATGATGCGACACACTCCCATCAATTTATGCAAATTGAAGGTTTAGTTGTTGATGAAGGTATTCGCATGAGTGATTTAAAAGGTACGTTAGCTTTATTTGCTAAAAAAATGTTCGGTGAAGACCGCGATATTCGTTATCGTCCAAGTTTCTTCCCGTTCACTGAACCATCTGTGGAAATTGATATTTCTTGTAAAATCTGTAATGGCGACGGTTGTAACGTATGTAAAGGAACCGGTTGGATTGAAATTTTAGGTGGAGGTATGGTTCACCCGAACGTACTTCGTATGAGTGGTTTTGATCCTGAAAAATATACAGGTTTCGCTTTCGGTATCGGTGTAGAACGGATTGCGATGTTACGTTACGGAATTGATGATATTCGTCATTTCTATACAAATGACGTTCGTTTCTTAAAACAATTTGCACCATATGAATCATAAAGATTAGTTCGCAATTTGTAATACTCGGTTAAAAAGTATTTTTTAAAAAAGAACAGGAGGTAACTCAATGTTAGTTTCATATAAATGGCTTCAAGACTATGTTGATGTGTCAGATATTAGTCCAGAAGAGTTAGCTGAAAAGATTACTCGTTCCGGTATTGAAGTGGAAGAAGTTGAAAAAAAAGGAGAAAAATTAAAGAAAATTGTTGTTGGTCATGTGTTATCCTGTGAAGAACATCCAAATTCAGACCATTTAAAAATTTGCCAAGTTGATGTCGGCGAGGAAGAACCAATCCAAATTATTTGTGGTGCACCGAACGTAGCAGCAGGACAAAAAGTTATAGTTGCATTAGTAGGTGCACGTATTGGTGGCAACATTAAAATTAAAAGAGGGAAAATCCGTGGTGAAGTTTCTAACGGTATGATTTGTTCTTTACAAGAACTTGGGTTCGATGGAAAAGTAGTTCCGAAAGAATATGCCGATGGAATCTTCGTCCTTCCAGAAGATACTCAAGTTGGAACAGATGTTTTTTCATTACTTAATTTAGATGATGCGGTTTTAGAATTAAGTATTACTGCAAACCGTGCCGATTGTATGAGTATGATTGGTGTTGCTTATGAAACAGCAGCTATTTTCGGTAAAGAAGTGAAACTACCTGCAGCTAATGTACCGGTGTCAGAAGAAAAGGTAAGTGACTATATTTCTGTTCGCTCTGAGTCTGATGATTGTCCAATCTATACAGCGAAAGTCATTAAAAATGTGAAAATTGGTCCATCACCACTTTGGTTACAAAATAAATTAATGGCAGCCGGAATTCGTCCACATAATAATGTCGTGGATATTACAAACTACGTCTTATTAGAGTACGGTCAACCATTACACGCTTTTGACTATGACCGTTTTGGCTCGAAGGAAGTACTTGTACGGAAAGCATATGAAGGAGAAAAAATGGTTACGTTAGATGGTACAGAACGTACATTACGCCAAGAAGATTTAGTCATTACAAATGGAAAAGAACCTGTCGCCTTAGCTGGAGTCATGGGTGGATTAGATTCTGAAGTTAGAGATGATACGACAACCGTTTTACTTGAGTCTGCTTACTTTAACGGTACATCCATCCGTAGAACATCCCGTTACCATGGCTTACGTAGTGAGGCAAGTAGCCGCTATGAAAGAGGAATTGACCCAACTCGCGTACGTTTAGCGGCTGAGCGTGCTGCTGCATTAATTGCGGAACTTGCTGGTGGCGAAGTTCTAGAAGGAACAGTTGCTCATGATGAACTTGTTGTTGAGCCAGTAACTGTAAAAGTTGAATTAAACAAAATTAATAACTTCTTAGGTACAAGCTTAAGTTTACAAGAAGTTGAAGATATTGTTAAAAAATTACAATTCACATATACGTTAGATAATGAAACGTTTGTTATTGAGATTCCAAGTCGACGCTGGGATATTACAATTCAGGAAGATATGTATGAAGAAATCGCCCGTCTTTACGGATACGACAACATCCCAACAACGTTACCTGAAGGTCAACAAACATTAGGTCATCTAACACCATATCAACAAAAACGTCGCGTTGTTCGTGAAGTGTTAGAAGGTGCAGGTTTACTACAAGCAACTACTTACTCATTAACAAGTAAAGAGAAGTTTGGGCAGTTCGCATTACAACCCGCAGAGCCTGTGGAACTTGCAATGCCAATGAGTGAAGAGCATGCAATTTTACGTGATACAGTAATTCCACATCTATTAGATTCAATTGCTTATAACCGTGCTCGTAAAAATGCCGATGTTGGTTTATTTGAAATCGGTAAAGTGTATTACGGTAAAGGTGCTAATGTTCAACCTGAGGAAGTAGAACATTTAGCAGGTGCATTAACGGGTCTGTACGTGAACCATCCATGGCAAGGTGAAAAAGTGACCGTTGACTTTTATACAGTTAAAGGAATTTTAGAAACATTATTTGCCCGCTTACAATTAGCTCAAGGCATTCGTTATGAAAAAGCAGAGATTGACGGTATGCATCCTGGGCAAACAGCTAAAGTTTTATTAAATGATGAAGTAGTCGGTTTCCTAGGAAAAGTTCACCCAACTCGTGAAAAA
This sequence comes from Pallidibacillus pasinlerensis, assembly GCF_009996845.1. Lineage (GTDB taxonomy): Bacteria > Bacillota > Bacilli > Bacillales > Caldibacillaceae > Pallidibacillus > Pallidibacillus pasinlerensis. The sequence goes on from NZ_JAACYS010000013.1 coordinate 17,328, forward strand.
GAATACGATGTGAAAAATGTGTTCGTATTTGAACTTGATTTAGGTAAACTGCTGAATATTGAATCAAAATCATTAACTTATACGAAGATTCCTAAATTCCCTGGAATTACACGAGATGTGGCGATCGTAGTTGATCAAGGCAAATCAGCAGGAGAGTTAAAAGATATTATCGTATCTGCTGGTGGACAACTGCTTAAAGATGTGAATGTGTTTGACGTTTATATCGGTGAAAAGGTTGAGGAAAATAAAAAATCAGTTGCCTTCACACTTCGTTATTCTGACACAGAAAGAACATTAACTGATGATGAAGTAAACCAAGTACATGAAAAGGTTGTTGAAGCATTACAAAATGCGGGAGCAGAATTAAGAATGTAATAAAAAAGCAGCTGTGTGAGCAGCTGCTTTTTTTAATCGGTAAGCATCCCATTTTAGAAAAGAGTTCAAAAAATTTTATGAATATCTCAAAAGAATAACAAATGCGACATTGTTTTTAAAAATAAATACGATTTCCACTTTTTTCTTCCCATTTTATTTTTGTTCATGATATGATAATATAAGGATTCTGGCGAATGGAGGAAATAATATTGTCAGAGGAACGGAAAAATCGGATCACTGTCGAGATTTTTGGTCAGCAATATACAATAGTTGGCAGAGAACCAGCAAATCATATCAGACATGTCGCTTCAACCGTTGATGAAAAGATGAAAGAAATTAGAAGTAAAAATACGTTTTTAGATACGAATCATTTAGCAGTACTAACCGCAGTGAATGCGGTTAATGAATATATAAAATTAAAAGAAAAATATGAAGCACTACAGGAAAAATTAAATGAAGACGAAAAAGAACTGTAGTTTTCATCATGTTAAACGCTATTTGCAAAGAAACTACAAAAAGGATTGACCGATATGTTAAGTACTATCTTACTTTTTTTATTAATAATAGGCTGTCTAGTTGGACTTAGACGAGGATTTATTCTTCAAGCCATTCACCTAGTTGGATGGATTGTTGCATTTATAGTAGCATTTATTTATTACGATGATTTAGCTAGCCGACTCACGTTATGGGTTCCTTACCCGGCAATTGGTGAAAATACAGAACTACAAGTTTTATTAGATGCCCTTAATGCAGAAACGGCTTTTTATAATGGAATTGCTTTCTTTATTATTTTTATGGCTGTAAAAATTGTTTTACAAATTATCGGCTCCATGCTTACATTTGTAACGAATATACCTGTTTTAAAACAACTGAATTTATGGTTAGGTGGTATATTAGGATTTCTTGAAACATACTTAATTATTTTCATTATTTTATATATGGCAGCTCTAATTCCAATGGAAGTCGTACAAAACTATATTGAAGGATCTTGGGTTGCCAAAGGAATTATTAATAATACACCTGTATTTTCTGGGCAAATTTATGATTTGTTTTTTAATTAGTAAAAATTTGAGAATGAGGCTGGCCGCAACGATGGATCAGTCTCATTTTTTGCTTTCAAAAAAAAGGAGAATTTGAATAACAGCAGTACATTTTTTAGCGATGTGAAAAAATGTTAAAGTATAGTATGAGATATAGTTTCAAAGTTGAATATATTTTGGCAGGTGAAAATAATGAAAAATACAATTGATAAAAAAGATTTAATCCGCCATTTAGAAACGATCGCCATTTATATGGAATTAAAGGGAGAAAACCCGTTTAAAATATCAGCTTTTCGAAAAGCGGCAAGAACAATTGAACTTGATGAACGAACAATTGAAGAAATTGAGGACTTTACGAAATTACCTGGGATTGGGAAAGGTACAGGGGCGATTATTGATGAATTTTTACAAACCGGGAATACAGAAGCATTAAAAACATTGAAGGAAGAAGTTCCAAAAGGGTTAATTCCGTTATTGCAAATCCCTGGCTTAGGTGGAAAAACGATTGCGCGCCTTTATCAAGAACTTAGAATTACAAATTTGGAAGAACTAAAGAAAGCGTGTGAAGAAGGGAAAGTATCCACATTAAAAGGATTCGGTAAAAAGAAAGAGGAAAAAATTTTAGCGGAAATAGAAAGTTTTGGCTCGAAGCCAGACCGTTATCCACTTGCAGATATGTTGCCAATTGTTAGTTGGGTCGAAATGCAATTAGACCAAATGGAGGCAATTGAAAAGTTTTCCCGTGCTGGCAGTGTACGAAGAGTAAGGGAAACGGTTAAAGATTTAGATTTTATTATTGCGACAAACGATGTGCAAAAGGTGAAAGAACAACTAGCACAACTTTCCAATATTAAAGAAATTACGAATGATGGCGATACGAAAGTTTCCATTACTTTTTCCTTTGAAGTGGAAGTTTCCGCTGATTTCCGTTTAGTGTTACCAGATCAGTTTGCGACAACGCTCCATCATTTTACCGGTTCAAAGGATCATAATGTACGGATGCGGCAAATTGCGAAAAAGCGGAATGAAAAAATAAGTGAGTACGGGGTTGAACAACTCGAAACCGGTGAAGTACTTACATTCAATACAGAAGAAGAATTTTATAAACATTTCGATTTACCATGGATTGCCCCGGAATTAAGAATTGATGGAACGGAAATTGATCGGATTAATCAGTTAGACGAGCTCATCTCTTTAGGTGATATTCGTGGTGATTTACATATGCATACTACATGGAGCGATGGAGGAAACTCCATTGAAGAAATGATTGAAGCGTGTCGGAAAAAAGGGTATGAATACATGGCCATTACCGATCACTCACAAAATTTACGAGTGGCAAATGGTTTAACACCAGACCGTTTATTAAAACAAATCGACATCATCCGTGAATTGAATGAAAAATATGATGATATTACCATTTTAGCCGGTTCGGAAATGGATATTTTACCGGATGGCTCGTTAGACTTTAGCAACGAAGTTTTAGCAGAATTAGATTTTGTCATTGCTTCCATTCATACCGCCTTCGGACAGAGTGAAGAATTAATTATGAAGCGGTTAGAAGCTGCTTGTCGCAATCCTTATGTTAATATCATTGCCCACCCAACAGGAAGAAAAGTTGGAGTTCGTGATGGTTATAATGTAAATATTGAACAGCTTATTCAATTGGCGAAAGAAACGGATACGATTCTCGAATTAAATGCAAATCCTAGACGCTTCGACTTACGAACTGACTTTCTTGCTCAAGCCCAAGAAGCCGGTGTGAAACTCATGATTAATACCGATAGTCACCAACATCCGACATTATCGTATATGGAACTTGGTGTAAAATATGCGAGAAAGGCATGGATTCGTAAGGACTCAGTCATAAATGCCTTACCAAAAAAACAATTTTTAACTTTGATTAAGAAGAAGCGAACAGAAGCTTAATATAAAAATGACAACAAAAATACAGCAATGAAAGGAGACTCATCTCCGTGAATGATAAAGCACTTGATACATTAGAATTTCATAAAATACGTGAACAATTGACTAGCTTTGCTTCCTCCAGTTTAGGTCGAGAGGTAGCAGAAAATTTAAAACCTGAAACAGACTTTAATAAAATTGTCCGCTTGCAAGAAGAAACGGATGAAGCAGCAACCGTTCTTCGCTTAAAAGGTCATGTACCATTAGGCGGGGTATTTAATATTTTACCGCATGTGAAGCGGGCGGAAATTGGGAGTATGCTTCATCCTGATGAATTTGTTGAAATTGCCAGTACGATTCGTGCAAGTCGTGTTTTAAAAAAATTTATATCGGAATTGCTTGAAGGAGAGGATGTAAATTTACCGATTTTACAAGAATATGGTGAAAATTTGAATCCTCCAAAGGATCTATATCGTACTATTACTAGTGCGATTAGTGAAAATGGGGATGTGTTAGATAGTGCGAGTGAAAGATTACGTTCCCTTCGTACACAAATCTGCAGTTTAGAAGGTCGGGTACGGGAAAAATTAGAAAGTATTATTCGTTCATCTAGCGCACAAAAAATGCTTTCCGACGCGATTATTACGATTCGGAACGACCGCTTTGTTATTCCAGTTAAACAGGAGTACCGAACTCACTTTGGTGGCATGATTCATGACCAGTCATCTTCTGGACAAACGTTATTTATTGAACCTCAATCAATTGTTCAATTAAATAATGAATTACATCAAGCAAAAATGAAAGAACAGGCAGAAATTGAGCGCATTTTAATGGAACTGTCTGCTGTAACCGCAGAGTATAGTGAGGAATTAAGTCATCTCGTTGCCATTTTACGGGAAATCGACTTTATGTTTACGAAGGCAAAGTTTGGTGCTTCGATTAAAGCGACAAAGCCGATTATGAATAATGATGGTGTGATAAGACTTTTCCGTGCACGACACCCGTTAATTCCACGGGATGAAGTCGTGGCAAACGATATTGAAATCGGAAAAGACTTTACAACGATCGTCATTACTGGACCGAACACCGGTGGTAAAACAGTTACGTTAAAAACAGTTGGACTAATTACGTTAATGGCCCAATCTGGCTTACAAATTCCTGCCCAAGACGGTTCAGAAGTGGCTGTTTTTGAATCAGTGTTCGCGGACATTGGTGATGAACAGTCCATTGAACAAAGTTTAAGTACGTTTTCATCCCATATGGTAAATATTGTCGATATTTTACGTCATGTCGATAATAAAAGTCTCGTCTTATTTGATGAACTTGGAGCGGGTACCGACCCACAAGAAGGGGCCGCATTGGCAATGTCCATCCTCGATGAAGTTCATAGCCGCGGAGCTCGGGTTATTGCAACAACCCACTATCCAGAATTAAAAGCATACAGCTATAACCGGGATGGGGTAACAAATGCGAGTGTGGAGTTTGATGTTGAAACATTAAGCCCAACATACCGTTTATTAATCGGTGTACCAGGACGAAGTAACGCCTTCGAGATTTCGAAACGACTCGGTTTACCGGATGATATTATTGAAAATGCAAGAACCCATATTCATGCTGAGTCTAATAAAGTTGATAATATGATTGCGTCGTTAGAAAGAAGTACTCGTCTGGCAGAAAAAGAAGAGGAAGAAGCAAAAGAAATCTTGAAAGACGCGGAAAAACTGCATAAAGATTTACAAAAAGCAATGATCGAGTTTTACAATAAAAAAGATGAATTGTATGAAAAAGCTCGTCAAGAAGCAAAAAATATTGTCAAAAATGCAGAACGAGAAGCGGAAGAAATTATTCGCGACTTACGAAAAATGCAGTTTGAAAAGGGTGCACAAATAAAGGAACATGAACTAATTGAAGCACGGAAACGTCTTGAAGGTGTCGTTCCTGAAGCAAAAGAAGGCCAGCATCCTGAAGTGAAGAAAAAAGAGAAATATAATTTCCAACCGGGTGATGAAGTAAAAGTTATATCCTTTGATCAAAAAGGTCATTTAATTGAACGAGTTTCGGAAACAGAGTGGCAAGTTCAAATTGGAGTTTTAAAAATGAAAGTGGAAGAAGAGGATTTACAATTAATTAAGAGTAAACCACAACAAGAAACAAGACATATTGTATCAATTAAAGGTAAAGATTACCATGTCGGGTTGGAACTCGATTTACGTGGGGAACGTTATGAAGATGCCTTAGTTCGTCTTGAAAAATATATTGATGATGCGTTACTTGCTGGCTATCCACGAGTCTCCATTATCCACGGAAAAGGAACTGGGGCTTTACGGACTGGTGTACAAAATTATTTGAAGAAACATCGGCAAGTGAAATCTTTCCAATATGGAAGCGCCAATGAAGGCGGAACTGGTGTCACAATCGTTGAGTTGAAATAGTTGAATTCCAAATAATAAAGAGGGATCATAAATGGAACAATTTTGGGAAAGTGAACTTGTGAATCATGCAGCCAATTATGGTGTTGCTATTCTTTGTACACTTGTTTTTCTAGCAATTTTTGAACTTGTGACGAAATATAATAATTGGGAAGAAATAAAAAATGGAAATATGGCCGTTGCAATGGCAACTGGTGGGAAAATTTTCGGGATTTTAAACATTTTTCGTTATTCAATTTTGCATAACGACTCATTATTTGTCATGATCGGTTGGGGCATTTTCGGCTTTTTCCTTTTACTTATTGCCTATTTCATTTTTGAATTTTTAACGCCGAAATTTAATGTTGATGAAGAAATCGGTAAAGGTAATCGTGCCGTTGGTTTTATTTCAATGGTGATTTCCGTTGGCCTATCTTATGTAATCGGAGCTGGCATTATGTAAGATATGCAAAATGGAGGAGAGGAAACTGGATAAATTAGGAAAAGTTTTAATTGCTGTTTGTATTTTATTTTTCCTATGTGGTTGTGTATATTTATTTTTAAATTAATATAGCCAAAAAATAGTTCGAAAGTACTCCCTACTTGTGATTGCTAAGTAGGGAGTATTGTTTTTATTTTAAATTTACAGATTTTTAGGAATTAAATGATTGTAAACGTTGCCAAAATTAGCTAATATACAATATGAGAACAAGTTGAATGTTCGAACAGTTAAAGGGGAGGGGAAATATGGAGAACAAACCATGGTTACAGCATTATCCGGATGCTATACCAAAAACAATTGAGATTGAAGAAAAATCATTGCAACAATTTCTTGTCGAAACTGCGAAAAAATATCCGACGAAAGTTGCGCTTCATTTTAATGGGAAAGAAATGACGTATCAAGAGGTGTATGAATCCGCCTTAAAGTTCGCGAATTATTTGAAAAGTATTGGTATTCAAAAAGGCGATCGGGTTGCAATTATGCTTCCGAATACACCGCAATCATTTATTAGTTTTTTTGGGGTATTGTTAGCTGGGGGAATTATTGTTCAAACAAATCCGATGTATACGGAAAGAGAAGTTGCATATCAAATGAAAGATTCAGGGGCAAAGGCAATTATCGCTTTGGATATTTTATATCCGAGAATAACAAAAGTCCAAAATGAGACAGACTTAGAACATATTATTATTACTGCAATTAAAGATTATTTACCATTTCCGAAAAACTTAATTTATCCATTTATTCAAAAAAAACAATACGGATTTTCTGTAAAAGTGGAACATGGTGGAAACATTCATTTATTTACAGAAATTATGAAGGCCCCACCTTTAGAAGATCCTATTTTAGATGTGAATTTTGATGAAGACTTGGCAATTTTACAATATACAGGTGGGACAACCGGATTTCCAAAAGGGGTTATGTTAACACATAAAAACTTAGTTGCCAATGCGAAAATGTGTGAAACTTGGTTGTATAAATGTGAAGAAGGTAAAGAAGTTGTCCTCGGTGCGTTACCGTTTTTCCACGTGTATGGTATGACGACGGTATTAATTTTATCCGTTTTACAAGGATCAAAAGTTGTGCTAATTCCGAAACCAGAACCGGAAGTATTGTTAAAAGCGATTCAAAGTCAAAAAGTAACGATGTTTCCAGGTGCACCTACGATGTATATTGGCTTATTAAATCATCCTGATTTACAAAAATATGATTTATCATCCATTGATTCATGTATTAGTGGTTCTGCAACTTTACCTGTTGAAGTTCAAGAACAATTTGAAAACTTGACCGGTGGCAAACTTGTAGAAGGTTACGGTTTAACAGAAGCTTCACCAGTAACCCATGCAAACTTATTATGGGATGGCGAACGGATTAAAGGAAGTATCGGTATTCCTTGGCCAAATACGTTAGCTGAAATTCGTGATTTAGAAACGGATGAACCACTACCACCTGGTGAAGTAGGAGAATTAGTCGTAAAAGGGCCACAAGTGATGAAAGGGTATTGGAACAGACCAGAAGATACAGAAGAAACCCTTCGTGACGGCTGGCTTTATACAGGCGACTTAGGTTATATGGATGAGAAGGGGTACTTCTACATTGTTGATCGTAAAAAAGATATGATTATCGCTAGTGGCTTTAATATTTATCCACGAGAAATTGAAGAAGTTTTATATGAACATCCTGCGGTACAAGAAGCAGTGGTTGCGGGAATCCCTGATCCGTACCGGGGTGAAACAGTAAAAGCGTATATCGTTTTAAAAGAAGACCACTCAGTAACGGAAAAAGAGATGGACAAATTTGCCAGAAAACATTTGGCTGCCTATAAAGTACCAAGATTATATGAATTCCGTGATGAGTTACCGAAGACAACGGTAGGAAAAATTTTACGTCGTCAATTAGTTGAGGAAGAACGCAAAAAGTTGGAGCAACAAACAGATGAGAAACAAGCGTAATGCTATAGAGAGAAAATTATATATTGCTAGATTTCTAGCCACTTTTTCTGAAAATATAGGACAAGCAGCGAGTAGATGGTATTTGACAAAAGTTTCCAGGTCTTTTATTATAAGAATATGAATGACTATTCATTCATGTCCTACTAACAAGAAAAGACAAAATGAAATCGAAGGTGAAGATGTTGAAAAATAACCAAAAAACAAAGTATAAACAAATTATCGACGCTGCCGTCATTACAATTGCAGAAAACGGTTACCACCAATGTCAAGTTTCAAAAATTGCTAGGCAAGCTGGGGTAGCTGACGGAACAATTTACTTATATTTCAAAAATAAAGAAGATATACTAATATCTTTATTTAGAGAAAAAATGCAACATTTTATTCAAAGATTATCTGAAATTATAGCAGGAAAAAACACAGCGACAGAGAAATTATTATTATTAGTGGAAAATCATTTTCGTATATTATCCGAAAATCATGCATTAGCCATTGTAACACAACTTGAACTTCGTCAAACAAATAAAGAACTTCGTCTGAAAATAAATGACATTTTAAAAGGGTATTTGAAACTAATTGACGATATACTTATTGAAGGAATTGAAAATGGTGAATTTGATGCAAAATTAGACATACGTCTAGCTAGACAAATGATTTTTGGAACAATTGATGAAACAGCAACGTCCTGGGTAATGACCGATCATAAATTTGACCTAGTCAGCTTAGCACCTAAAATTCATCAACTTCTAATCCATGGATGCGGGAATAACTAATGATTTCTGATTATTCGAGATTTAGTTGTTATTGGGAATTTTTAAGTAATAATATAGTGAACTAACATTTTCGTTGATGTATTGTTTTTACACGTTATACAAATTATTTGGAAAAAATTCATTAGGTCAACAAAGGGTCAATTATGTTATAGAAACAGAGTTTTCTCTGTCTTCTAATAGATTTTTAGCAAATGTATGAAGCAGATGTGAAAGGAGGATGGAAATGGAGTTTTTAAAGCAAGAAGTTGTAAATAAGACAGCTGTAGTGACAATTAACCGCCCTCCTGCAAACGCTTTAGCAGGTGCTGTCATTACAGAATTGGATCAAATTTTACATGATTTAGAAACAAATAATGACATTCGTGTCATTGTGTTAAAAGGGGAAGGTCGATTTTTTTCTGCCGGTGCTGATATAAAAGAGTTTACAAGCATTGATTCTGGCGAAAAAGCGATTGAATTGGCTACAAACGGACAAAAACTGATGGACCGCATCGAAAACTTCCCAAAACCAATCATTGCATCCATTCATGGTGCTGCATTAGGTGGTGGCTTAGAGCTAGCAATGAGTTGCCATATTCGCATTGTAAGTGAAAATGCGAAACTTGGTTTACCAGAGTTATCGCTCGGTATTATTCCAGGGTTTGCAGGAACACAAAGATTACCGAAATATGTTGGAACTGCGAAGGCGGCGGAAATGATGTTAACCGCTGAACCGATTTCTGGTGTGGACGCTGTGAAGTTTGGTCTTGCAAATGTGGCTGTACCTGAAGAAGATTTATACGAAGAAACTATGAAACTAGCAAAGAAAATTGAAACGAAAAGTCCTGCTTCGATTAAAGCCGTGTTAAATCTATTAACCTATGCAAAAACTGAACAATTTTCACAAGGGGTAGAAGCTGAAGCAAAAGCCTTTGGCGAAGTCTTTCTAACGGAAGATGCGAAAGAAGGGGTTAGCGCCTTCCTAGAAAAAAGACAACCAAATTTCACGGGAAACTAAAATTGGGTAATTAGTAATTGTCACTATAAATTCCAACAAACAATGTAAGGGGGATGTTTGATGAACATTTACGTATTATTGAAAAGAACATTTGACACTGAAGAAAGAATTACAATCTCTGGCGGCCGCATTAATGAAGACGGTGCAGAATTCATTATTAACCCGTATGACGAATACGCCGTAGAAGAAGCGATTCAAGTTCGTGACGAGCATGGAGGAGAAGTGACTGTTGTAACAGTTGGTGGCGAAGATGCTGAAAAACAACTTCGTACAGCTCTAGCGATGGGTGCTGATAAAGCTGTTTTAATTAATATAGAAGATGACTTAGATGTTACGGATCAATATACAACAGCAAAAATTATTGCTACATATCTAGGGGATAAAGAACCAGATTTAATTTTAGCTGGAAACGTAGCAATCGATAACGGAACTGGTCAAGTTGGCCCACGTGTTGCTGACTTACTTGGTATTCCATATATCACAACAATTACAGATTTAAAAATTGATGGCGATAAAGTAACGGTTGTAAAAGATGTGGAAGGTGACGAGGAAACAATTGAAACAACGTTACCACTACTCGTTACAGCTCAACAAGGTTTAAATGAACCAAGATATCCGTCTCTACCAGGAATTATGAAAGCGAAAAAGAAACCTCTAGATGAGTTAGAATTAGACGATCTAGATTTAGATGAAGATGATGTGGAAGCAAAAACAAAAACAATCGAAGTGTTCTTACCACCAGCAAAATCTGCAGGAAAAGTTTTAGAAGGCGAATTAGACGATCAAGTAAAAGAATTAGTGTCACTACTTCATAATGAAGCAAAAGTAATCTAAACTTTAATACGTTTACGAACAGGAGGGTTTATGAATGGGTAGAAAAGTATTAGTTTTAGCAGAATTAAAAGATAATAAATTACGTAATGTTTCCTTTGAAGCAATTGCAGCGGCAAAAACAATTGCTGAAGGTGGCGAAGTTGTCAGTTTATTATTAGGTGAATCGGTAGAATCATTAGCAAACGAATTAGTACAATATGGTGCAGACCGTGTTGTTGTCGTTGAAGATGAAAAGTTAGCGCAATATAGTTCAGACGGCTTTTCCCAAGCAGTGCTTGCAGTAGTGGAGGAAGAAGATCCTGAGGCGATTGTCTTTGGTCATACAGCCCTAGGAAAAGATTTATCACCTAAAGTTGCAAGTAAATTAGATGCAGGGTTAGTTTCTGACGTTGTTGATGTTGAAGTAACAGGTGGAAACGTTGTTTTCACACGTCCAATTTATTCAGGTAAAGCGTTTGAAAAGAAAATTGTAACAGACGGATTAATTTTCGTAACGGTACGTCCAAACAACATACCTGCACTAGAAAAAGATGAGTCCCGCACTGGTGATGTTTCTAAAGTTGATGTTGAAATTAAAGACTTACGTACAATCATTAAAGAAGTTGTTAAGAAAACAAGTGAAGGTGTTGACTTATCTGAAGCAAAAGTTGTTGTTGCCGGTGGACGTGGCTTAAAGAGTGCTGAAGGATTCAAGTTGCTTGATGAGTTAGCGGAAGTGTTAGGAGGAGCCGTTGGTGCTTCCCGTGGTGCGTGTGATGCGGGATATTGCGATTATTCCTTACAAATTGGTCAAACTGGTAAAGTTGTAACACCTGACCTTTATATTGCAGTTGGAATTTCTGGTGCAATCCAACACTTAGCAGGTATGTCTAACTCAAAAGTAATCGTGGCAATTAACAAAGATCCAGAAGCAAATATTTTCAAGATTGCAGACTACGGAATTGTAGGCGACCTATTCGAAGTCGTTCCGAAATTAACTGAAGAGTTGAAAAAGTTAAAAGTGAATGCGTAATTTTAAATGAAGGGGCTGTTCTTAAAAAACGGTCCCTTTTACTTTTTTGGTAAACTATAGTTACATTAGCGGACACTCGAATGCTTCGCGGTTTTTAAGGAACATAATGAACGGGGAGAACAAATATTCATAGCTTATTTTGAAAAGCAAAATCAACAATGGGAATGGAAGCAGACAAGAGGAGCTGAGTGGGATTCCCCTGTGAAATGGTCTGTTATGAATCGACCACCTTATATTTATTCTGGTCCAATTAGTGACAATTTTGTTACTGAAGTTTATGTAGGTGTTCTGGTATGCTAAAAGCCCAACACAAGACGCTGAAGTTTATTATATTAAAGAAGATAAAACTAAAGAGAAGATAGAGAGAATTAACTACGAAGAAATAGGTGAAAAATAATCTACTTAAGAATAGCTTATGTTATAGAGTGATTGATACGAATTAATGGTTATTTTACCGAAATTAGGGTACAATTATTTTTGAATCAAATCATTCGCATAAAGATGATTCCAGTGATATACTGTCAATAGAAATTTGAAGGAGGTCTTTTTTATGGCTATTGTAAATGCGACAGACCAAACATTTAGTGCAGAAACAGGTAGCGGTTTAGTCTTAGCAGACTTCTGGGCTACTTGGTGCGGTCCTTGTAAAATGATTGCTCCAGTTCTTGAAGAACTTGACGCTGAAATGGGCGATAAAGTAAAAATCGTTAAATTAGATGTAGATGAGAACCAAGAAACTGCAGCAAAATACGGTGTAATGAGTATTCCAACATTAATTTTATTTAAAGACGGCGAAATCGTTGATAAAGTTGTTGGATACCGTCCAAAAGAAGCTTTACAAGAAGTTATTAACAACCACTTATAAAATGTAAATTAAGGGCAGTCCAAATAAGGGCTGCTCTTTTATTTTGATGAGGCTTAAAGGAATACACGAAAGTATTGTATAATAGTAAATATGAAATAACACTCAATATGGAGTGAGTAAGATGGAAACGAAGGCAAAAATTAAAGAAAAACTAGCGCTTTTGCCGGACCAACCAGGTTGTTATCTAATGAAAGATCGACAAGGGACAATTATTTATGTTGGGAAAGCAAAAATATTAAAAAATCGCGTTCGGTCCTATTTCACAGGTTCCCATAATGCGAAAACACAAGCATTGGTTAGTGAAATTGAGGACTTTGAATATATTATTACGTCTTCCGATGTGGAAGCATTAATTTTAGAAAATAATTTAATTAAACAACATGATCCAAAATATAACATCATGCTAAAGGATGATAAGACGTATCCGTTCATTAAGCTTACGAATGAACGTCATCCACGCTTAGTCATTACCCGAAAAGTAAGAAAAGGTGATAAAGCGAAATACTTTGGACCATATGCGAACGTAAACGCTGCCCGGGAAACAAAGAAATTACTCGACCGTTTATATCCACTAAGAAAATGTCAAACATTACCTAAGCAAGTTTGTTTGTATTACCATATCGGTCAATGTTTAGCACCTTGTGTCAATGAAGTGCCGGCTGAAACGTATAAAGAAATGACGACAGAAATCACACGGTTTTTAAATGGTGGGTATAAGGAAGTAAAAGATCAATTAACGGAAAAAATGATGGAAGCAAGTGAAAACTTAGATTTTGAACGGGCAAAGGAATTTCGTGATAAAATTACCGCCATTGAAATGACGATGGAAAAACAAAAGGCGACGATGACAGACCATGTGGACCGAGATGTGTTCGGTTATGCTGCCGATAAAGGTTGGATGTGTGTCCAAGTGTTCTTTGTCCGTCAAGGGAAATTAATTGAACGGGATGTTTCCATGTTTCCGTTTTACAATGAACCAGAAGAAGAGATGCTCACCTTTTTAGGCCAATTTTATGATAAACCGGAGCATTTTAAACCGAAAGAGATATTGCTGCCAAATACGGTAGATGCGGAGCTTGCCCATGCGTTACTAGATGTAAAAATTGTCCAACCAAAACGAGGGCAAAAGAAGCAAATGGTTGATCTTGCTGAAAAGAATGCACGTGCTGCTTTGAAGGAGAAGTTTTTCTTATTAGAGCGGAATGAAGAACGGACAATAAAAGCGATTGAACGATTAGGCGAACAAATGAATATTTACACGCCCTATCGGATTGAAGCGTTCGATAACTCGAATATTCAAGGGACAAACCCGGTATCTGCGATGGTTGTTTTTACAAACGGAATGCCAGATAAAAAGCAATATCGGAAATATAAAATTAAAACAGTAGAAGGTCCGGACGACTATGAATCGATGCGGGAAGTGGTTCGCCGTAGGTATACGCGGGTATTAAAAGAAAACTTGCCATTACCTGATCTTATTTTAATTGATGGTGGTAAAGGGCAAATTGATGCGGCGAAAGATGTGTTGGAAAACGAGTTAGGTCTTGAGATTCCTGTAGCAGGCCTTGTAAAAGATGACAAACACCAAACATCGAATTTACTCTTTGGTGATCCGTTAGAAATTGTGCCATTGGCAAGAAACAGCCAAGAATTTTATTTACTACAACGAATTCAAGATGAAGTACACCGATTTGCGATTACCTTCCATAGACAATTACGTGGAAAATCGATGATTCAATCTGTATTAGATGAAGTTCCCGGTGTCGGTCAGAAGCGGAAGCAATTACTTTTAAAACATTTCGGTTCAATTAAAAAGATGAAAGAGGCATCGGTCGATGATTTTATTAAGATTGGGATACCGAAAAATGTAGCCGAAGCGCTTGTAGAAGCTTTACAAAATGAGGAAAAATGATTGGACGGCATAGTGGAAATCGCGGAATTTTACCAAAATATTGTAAGAACAGATAAATAATAATTTAGAAAATAATCATTGTCTTCACTAGTTTAGTGTGCTATAATGTATCCAATTTAATAAATTCATGTTCGATTCGTAACGTGAAGATAGAGGCGCGGTTTTTAAGAGTACATGTATGGAGAAGAATGGACTTCGAAGAAATGCATGGAAAGGAAAAATCGCCGAAAGAAAAAATAGTCCATTTCTATTTTTTCTTGGTTCTGCTATTGAATAAATACAGAACTGTCAAGAGGTATTCTTGGAGAGCTATCTCACTGTGAACACGCAAAAATGAGCGTTTTTACAGGCAATGGGATTTCTCCATTGTCTTTTATTTTTGCATGATTTCCAGTGCTCTCCTTAATATTACTTAAGGTAAGTGGAAAATTAATTGAGAATTAGAAGATAAAGAGGAAAAAGAGGGGGAAAAAATTGGGCATTATCGTTCAAAAGTTCGGCGGTACTTCTGTGGCGTCGGTCGAAAAAATATTTAATGTAGCAAATCGAATTTTAGAAGAAAAACAAAATGGCAATGATGTCGTCGTAGTAGTATCAGCGATGGGAAAATCTACAGATGAATTAATTTCGTTAGCAAAACAAGTTACATCTAACCCAAGTAAACAGGAATTAGACATGTTGGTCACAACTGGAGAGCAAGTTACTATTTCATTATTATCAATGGCTCTACATGAAAAAGGTTATGAAGCAGTCTCCATGACCGGTTGGCAAGCAGGAATTCAAACAGAACCAATCCATGGAAGTGCACGGATCCAAAACATTGATACGACACGAGTACAAAATGCGCTAAATGAAGGAAAAGTTGTAGTAGTAGCAGGATTTCAAGGTGTTACGGAAGATGGCGAAATTACCACCCTTGGTCGTGGAGGTTCAGATACATCGGCAGTTGCTTTAGCTGCTGCTTTAAATGCTGACCGTTGTGATATTTATACAGATGTAACAGGTGTCTATACTGCAGACCCACGTTATATCAAATCTGCAAGTAAATTATCCTCAATTTCTTATGATGAAATGTTGGAGCTAGCGAATTTAGGTGCCGGAGTTTTACATCCGAGATCAGTAGAATTTGCGAAAAACTATAAAATTCCTTTAGTTGTTCGCTCAAGTATGGAAAGAGTAGAAGGAACATATGTATTGGAGGAAGCAAATATGGAAGAAAATTTAGTTGTCCGTGGAGTTGCTTTTGAAAAAGATATTACAAAATTAACGGTGTTCGGTTTGCCAAAAGAAATTGAAAGTTTATCGTCCGTCTTCACGCCATTAGCTAAACATAATGTGAACGTTGATATTATTATTCAAAATGTATCTGACAAAAAATTAAATACCCTTTCTTTCTCAGTTAAAACAGATGAATTACAAGATGCACTAAATGTTTTAGAAAATAATAGAGAAGCTATTGGTTACGATCATCTTGAATATGAATCTGGTTTAGCGAAAGTATCAATTGTTGGTTCTGGTATGATTTCTAACCCAGGTGTTGCTGCGAAAATGTTTGCTTCCTTATCAGAAGAAGGCATTTTTGTGAAAATGGTAAGTACATCCGAAATTAAAGTGTCTGCTGTTGTAAATGAAGAGCAAATGTTAGCTGCAGCTGAAAAACTTCATGAAACATTTGGCTTATCTAAAGTGAATCAACCGGTAGCAGCGGTAAAATAAAGTTTTTTAAAATATTTTCAACAAAAACTAAAAACTTCATCAAGCGAGTTTATGTAACTCAATTGATGAAGTTTTTGTTTTAAAAAATTATTACTAAAAATTTATTATGATGAATAAAAGCGGCGGATAAAGTAAATATTATTTTGTAAATGGAATATCATCCCATTTAACAGTAAAGGTTACGATGCCTTCTTTCTTTTTTGGATGTTCAAACGTTTCTGCATAAACTTTCTTTTGTTGGGTAATTTGTTCAGCGAGGAAGCCTGCTTCTAATTGGAAAGTAGGATTAGTCCGTGTTGAAATCCGTTGTTTTACTATTTCACTTGTTAGAGTAAATACGATCTCTTTTTTCTTTTCGTATTGAATCGAAAGTTCGCCCCAGCCAGCATTAAGGAAAAATTCTCGCATTTCATCTATTGAAAATAATGGATATCTGCGTGCCACTTGTTTTCCTGCCCAATATAAAATACCAGGGGCATCATCACCTAAAATCTCATCGATTAAATCTTCGCGGATGAGTTCATAGCCAAATGCAGGAACGGATAGTTCTGTTAAGTTAGTTTTTTCTAGTTCTACAGTTTTTCTACTCAAATCTTGCTCCCCCTTTTCTTCAAATCTATTATATACAATTTCGCATCGTTTATTTACATATTTTTTATTTGGAAAAAAGTTATATTAGTATATTGTTTTGAACATTAAGATTATTGAGAAAAACTATTGGTAAGATTTTTTGTTCACTTGTGAATAAAATAATATTTTTCAAATATTATTAAACCTGTATCCGTTTTCTTGACGGGTTTTGTAAAAAGGATTACAATGAAGTTGTTCATATATTTGCCATATTTTTTTAATTTATAGTCAGCGATTAATAACTAAGGGGGGTACATCTTAAGATGGCAGGAAACCGTGAGTTTTTCAATCGGAGATTACACTCACTATTTGGTGTTATTCCGATCGGTATTTTCTTAATTGTCCATTTAACAATTAATTACCAAGCAACAAAGGGTGCAGAGGCATATAATGCAGCTGCAGGATTAATGGAAAAAATTCCATTTCTATTAGCTGTGGAAACTCTAGTAATCTATATCCCTATATTATTCCACGCGATATATGGGGTATACATATCATTTACGGCAAGACCAAATAATATTCGTTTTAGTACGTTTAGAAACTGGATGTTCTTATTACAAAGAATTACAGGAGTTTTCTTAATTATTTTCATTGCGTGGCACGTATGGGAGACACGGATTGCGAAGGCACTTGGTGCTGAAGTAAACTTTGACATGATGGCAAATATAGTTGATAACCCTGCAATGCTAGCATTCTATATTGTAGGTATTGTAAGTGCAACATTCCACTTATCTAACGGTTTATGGTCATTCTTTGTAAGTTGGGGAATTACGGTTTCACCACGCTCACAAAGAGTGTTAACTACTGTTACTTTATTAATTTTCGTAGCAGTAACATTTATCGGTGTTCGTGCAATTCTAGCATTTGCTGTTTAAAAATTATTATTCTATGAAAATGTATTTATATAATAAGAGAAATATAAAATTGATAGATTTAGAAAAAATCAACATTAAGAGATTACTTAAATACTTGGGGGAGTGAGTCGCAATAATGAGTAAAGGTAAAATCATTGTTGTCGGTGGCGGTTTAGCAGGCCTTATGGCAACAGTAAAAATAGCTGAGGCTGGGGTACCAGTTGAATTATTTTCTTTAGTTCCGGTAAAACGTTCTCACTCTGTTTGTGCGCAAGGTGGAATTAATGGAGCGGTTAACACGAAAGGTGAAGGGGACTCACCTTGGAAACACTTTGATGATACCGTTTACGGTGGAGACTTCTTAGCGAACCAACCACCAGTTAAAGCGATGTGTGAAGCAGCTCCTGGTATCATTCACTTATTTGACCGTATGGGAGTTATGTTTAACCGTACACCAGAAGGTTTACTAGACTTCAGACGTTTCGGAGGAACTTTATACCACCGTACTGCATTCGCAGGTGCGACAACAGGACAACAATTACTTTATGCTTTAGACGAACAAGTTCGTCGTCATGAAGTAGCAGGTTTAGTTACGAAATATGAAGGTTGGGAATTCTTAGGCGCAATTATTGACGATGATCAAACTTGTCGCGGAATCGTAGCACAAGATTTAAAATCTGGAGAAATCGTTTCCTTCCCAGCTGATGCGGTAATTATGGCAACAGGTGGACTTGGAATTATCTTCGGTAAATCAACAAACTCTGTTATTAACACAGGTTCTGCTGCTGCTATACTTTACAAACAAGGTGCCGTTTATGCGAATGGTGAATTTATCCAAATCCATCCAACTGCAATTCCTGGAGACGACAAATTACGTCTCATGAGTGAATCTGCTCGTGGTGAGGGTGGTCGTGTCTGGACCTATAAAGATGGTAAACCTTGGTACTTCTTAGAAGAAAAATATCCATTATACGGAAACCTAGTTCCAAGGGATATTGCTACCCGTGAAATTTTCGATGTATGTGTCAACCAAAAATTAGGCATCAACGGGGAAAATATGGTTTATCTAGACCTATCCCATAAAGATCCACATGAACTTGATGTAAAACTTGGCGGAATTATTGAAATTTATGAGAAATTTACAGGTGATGACCCACGGAAAGTTCCAATGAAAATCTTCCCAGCTGTACACTACTCAATGGGTGGATTATGGGTTGACTATGAACAACAAACCAATATTAAAGGTTTATTTGCTGCTGGTGAGTGTGACTATTCACAACACGGTGCGAACCGTCTTGGTGCAAACTCCTTACTATCTGCTATTTATGGCGGTATGGTTGCTGGACCAAATGCGGTTAAATATATCGAAGGTTTAGAAAAGAGCACAGATACCTTACCATCTAGCTTATTTGAGCGTTACCAACGTGAAGAGCAACAAAAATGGGATGACATCCTGAAGATGGACGGAACTGAAAACGCTTATGTAATCCACAAAGAACTTGGTGAATGGATGACAGATAACGTTACAGTTGTTCGTCACAATGATCGTTTATTGAAGACGGATGAAAAAATTCAAGAGCTTATGGAACGCTGGAAAAACATTAACATTAACGATACGTCAAGCTGGAGTAACCAAGGTGCACAATTTACAAGACAATTACAAAATATGCTTGATCTTGCACGCGTTATTACACTTGGTGCGTATAACCGTAACGAGTCTCGTGGTGCACACTACAAGCCAGAATTCCCAGAACGTAATGATGAAGAGTGGCTAAAAACTACAATGGCATACTATGATCCAAAAACAAATGCACCAAGATTCGAATACGAAGATGTTGATACATCCTTAATAAAACCAAGAAAACGTGATTACACAACAGCAAATAAATAAAAAGGGGAGGAGATTATTCAATGGCTGAACAAAAAACAGTGAAGTTTATAATCGAAAGACAAGACACACCGGATTCTACCCCTTATCAGGAGACTTTCGAAATTCCATATCGTCCAAACATGAACGTTATTTCAGCGTTGATGGAAATTCAGCGAAATCCTGTAACGGCGGACGGTAAGAAAACTTCTCCGGTTGCTTGGGAAATGAACTGTTTAGAAGAAGTATGTGGTGCTTGTTCAATGGTCATTAACGGAAAACCAAGACAAGCTTGTTCCACTATGGTTGATAAATTAGAACATCCAATACGTCTTGCACCAATGCGTACATTCCCAGTTGTACGTGACTTAGTAATCGATAGAAGTCGTATGTTTGATTCCTTGAAGAAAGTAAAAGCATGGATTCCAATCGACGGAACGTACGATCTAGGACCTGGTCCAAGAATGCCTGAAAATAAACGTCAATGGGCATACGAACTTTCAAAATGTATGACATGTGGTGTTTGTTTAGAAGCATGTCCGAACGTGAATGCAAATTCCAACTTTATGGGACCTGCTCCACTATCACAAGTTCGCTTATTTAACTCACATCCAACAGGCGCAATGAACAAAGCAGAACGTCTAAACGCTATTATGGGGGATGGTGGTTTAGCAAACTGTGGTAACTCACAAAACTGTGTGCAAGCATGTCCAAAAGGTATTCCTTTAACAACATCAATTGCAGCACTAAACCGTGAAGCTACTGTACAAATGTTCCGTGACTTCTTCGGTAGTGACTACTCATATTAATTTAAAAATCTTTGTTACGAATTTAATAGAGGCTGAGCCGAATAGAGGGATTGGTTCAGCCTCTATTTTTTAAAAATAACGAATGAATACTCATTCATTATTTACGGGATAAGGGGTGTATGTGATGAAGCGAATTAGTTATATTGAAGACTTTGAGACGTGGAAAAATGAGTTTGAGTTTTTTATTCCAATTAGAGTGAGATTTTCCGAAACAGATATGTTTGGTCATATGAATAATACAGTTCCTTTTGTATATTTTGAGCAAGCAAGGATTGAATACATGGAATATTTAGGATTGTATCCACTTGATACGAAAGAGATTGGTGAAAATATTCCGGTAGTCGCGGATCTCCAGTGTGATTATCTTCAACAAGTTTTCTTTGGCGATGAACTGAAAGTTTATGTAAAAATAAAAGAAATTGGCACATCTTCCGTCAATATTCATTATCTTGGAGTAAAGAGGGATGATGTCGCTTGCTTTACTGGTCGGGGACGGATTGTCAATATTAACAAAAAACTTGGCAAGTCCGTACCATGGTCGAGTGAAGAAAGGGAGATTTTTTACGAAGCGATGAAGGTAAACTTAGTTTAATTTCGTAGGAAATAAAAATTAATGCCTATTTCTTGCACATTGGGATTATTGCTGTCACTACCTTCTTGCCGTTCACATATGATATTGTGACGATTCATACCCATCCCCGCGTTTTCTAGCTGGCGAAGGCAAGGAGGGTTCATGTATTTGAAGGAGAATGATTTCACTCATAAGCCGTTGTTAACCAAACGAGAAAGGGAAGTATTCGAACTGTTGGTACAAGACAAAACAACAAAAGAGATAGCACAAGAACTATTTATTAGTGAAAAAACAGTTCGAAATCATATTTCAAATGCCATGCAAAAGCTTGGAGTAAAGGGGCGTTCACAAGCTGTCGTCGAACTTCTCCGCATGGGGGAGTTAAAGCTTTAACTCATACCGGCTATCCTTTAAAGGTGGCCGGTTTTTTAATGTTCGAAATCATATTTCAAGTGCCATGCAAAAGCTTGGAGAAACTGTGCGTCGTAAGCAGCGGTAGAACTTCTCCTTATTGGGGAGTTAAAGCTTTAACTCATACCGGCTATCCTTTAAAGGTGGCCGGTTTTTTAATGTTCGAAATCATATTTCAAATGCCATGCAAAAGCTTGGAGAAACTGTGCGTCGTAAGCAGCGGTAGAACTTCTCCTTATTGGGGAGTTAAAGCTTTAACTCATACCGGCTATCCTTTTAGGTGATCGGAATTTTTTGTGAGTGTTGTCCTTCATAGATTTGGTGAAAGACAGTTTGCTAGGATTTTTAGCTTTCATGAGTTTAATAAAAGACATTTAGCTTGAATTTTAAATGAGTAATGTCCTTCATGGGTCCGATGAAAGACATTTAGCTTGAAATTTTAGTAATTAATGTCCTTCATGAAGTTGATGAAAGACACTTTGCTTGAAATTTTAGTAATTAATGTCCTTCATGGGTCCGATGAAAGACACTTTGCTTGAAATTTTAGTAATTAATGTCCTTCATGAAGTTGATGATAGACATTTTGAACAAAATTTTCATAATTAATGTCCTTCATAGGTCTGATGAAAGCCAGTTTGTTTGAATTTTTAACAAGTTATGTCCTTCATGGCATTGATGAAAGCAACTCTTTGGTCTCATTTTTAATAAGAATTGTTCTTCATAGCCTTAATGAAGGACATTTTACGCGACTGTTAAGCAAGTTTCGTCTTTCATGAGTCAAATGAAAGACAGATTGAGTAGGAGTTTTAATAGTTTAGTCCTTCATAATTAAAATAAACAAGTTATAGCATTTTAGCGTAGTCGCTCGTATAAAAATCAGAAACACATTTTATCATTATAAAAGAATATGCTTGAATTTTCACGTGAAAAATTAGAAAATAGGGTTAGATTCTTATTGATGGGTATCAATTCTTTTTTAATATATAATAAATATTGTTTTTTTGAGATAGTACATGAAAAATAAATTCAGACTTTTACAATATAGCAAGTATATTATTTTTAGTAGAGTTAAATTTTTGCGGGGGTGCTTAGATTGGGTAATGAGATAAAAAAAGAAGTTGAGATGGATATTGTTGCAACAATTGAAAAGGATTTACGATTTGTATCTGGATTGGTAAAACAAAAGGGTCGTGAAATTTTAAACAATTATCCAATCACACCGCCGCAATTTGTTGCGCTGCAATGGCTTCTTGAAGAAGGCGATATGATGATTGGTGAGTTATCGAAAAAAATGTATTTAGCCTTCAGTACAACGACGGATTTAATTGCACGGATGGAAAAGAATAACCTTGTTAAGAGGGTACGTGATGAGCGTGATCGTCGAGTTGTCCGTGTTCATTTATTAGATGAAGGAATTCGCATTATCGATGAAGTGATTAAACAGAGACAGTTATTTTTAAGTGAAATATTACATGATTATACAGATGAAGAAATTAATCATTTGCAAACAAGCTTAAGTAAATTGCATGAAATTATGAAAATCAAAAAATCAGTAAATAAATGAAAGGTTGAGGCAAGTTTGGCATCAAATCCGATTGGCATCATAGATTCAGGAGTAGGTGGTTTGACCGTTGTAAAGGAAATGATGCGTCAATTGCCTAATGAATCGATAATATATATGGGGGATACAGCCCGGTGTCCATATGGACCACGTACGAGTGAAGAGATTAAACAATTTACGTGGGAAATGGCCCATTACTTAGAAAAGTTTAATATTAAAATGTTAATTATTGCGTGTAATACGGCTACGGCGGTCGCGCTGGAAGAAATTCGAGAAAGTCTATCCATTCCAGTACTTGGCGTTATTAATCCTGGTGCGAGGGCTGCGATTACAGTGTCAGATAAATATAAGATTGGGGTCATTGGTACGGAAATGACGATTCGCAGTAAAGCATATGAAAATGCATTGAAAATGATTAATGACGAAGTAAATGTGTATGGATTAGCTTGTCCTAAACTAGTCCCTTTAGTTGAAAGTGGGGTTATTCATGGAGATTTAGCTGAGAAAATTGTTGCCAAATCCCTTTATCCACTGCAAACGAAAAATATCGATACATTAATATTAGGCTGTACGCATTATCCAATCTTACAACCGGTAATCGAGAGTTATTTTAATCATAAAGTAAAAGTAATTAGTTCAGGTGAAGAAACGGCGCGGGAAGCAAGTGCTATTTTGGATCATAGCCATATGTTAAATAAAAATAAACACGAGGCCCCTGAATATAAATTTTTCACAACTGGCTCAAAAACAATTTTCCAATCCATTGCGAAACAATGGTTACAACTGGAAGAACTTGAAGTAGAAACGGTAAAACTATCAAAAATTGAATATATTTGATACAAGTTGCCTTAGTGGGCAGCTTTTTTTGCGCCAATTTAGGAATTGTTACACGGGGAATTGGAACACAGGGACAGACCCCTTGTACCATTTTGCAAGAATTGAAACACAGGGACAGACCCCTTGTACCATTTTGCAAAAATAATTTGAAACACCGGACCCGTCCCCCTGTACCACCCCTATATAAAAATATTTGTCCAATTTTTTTCTTTATGATTGGTCTATTTTTGAAGAAGGCTCGTATACATAGTACAAACAGTCATGGGGGGATATTATGAAATCTACGATTAAAGCGCTCAAGTACAGTTTTATACTGATTTTTTCAATTGTATTCCTGGCAGCTTGTTCGTTGTTCCCGCAGCAAGCAAAGGAAGAGATTGATCCACCGCGTGAAAATGTCAGCTATGAAGATGATTTAGATTTATCAGAAGGTGAAGATGGGGAAGATGCAGAAGCTGGAACCGTTCAGACAGAACTTTATTTAATAGACAAAAATGGATATGTAGTTCCACAAACCTTTGCTTTACCAAATACAGAGAGTCTTGCTAAACAAGCGCTTGAACATTTAGTAATTGGTGGTCCAATCGAAGAAAAGTTACCGAGTGATTTCCGTGCCGTTCTCCCTGCCGACACACAAGTTAGCGTCGATATACAAGATGGAGTAGCGACTGTTGATTTTTCAAAGGAATTTGCAGATTATGCGCCAGAAGATGAATTGAAAATCTTACAAGCAATTACATATACGTTAACGCAATTCGATACAGTTGATCGTGTAAAACTACAATTAAACGGTAATCCGCTAACTGAAATGCCGGTAAATGGCACACCAATCAATGGGGAATTAACAAGAAATATTGGTATTAACATTGATACTTCATCTGTTGCAGATATTACAAATACCGAATCAATTACGGTCTACTATTTAGCACAAGCAAATGATAATAGTTATTACGTACCAGTAACAAAACGGGTGAAAAACGAGAACAAAAATCCTATCGTTATGATTGTCGATGAATTGATTAAAGGACCAAAATTAACTTCTGAACTTTACACATTGTTTATGCCGGATGTGGCATTAGTGGAAGAGCCGATGATAGAAGATGGCGTTGTTACACTTAATTTTAATGAAAATATTTACGGTAGTTATGAGCAAAAACTCGTCACAAAACAAGTGTTAGAGTCACTGGTCCTATCGTTAACGGAACAAGAAGGTATTGAAGCTGTGTCTATTCAAGTAAATGGAGAAACCGATCTTGTGAATTGGGATGGTGAATCAATCGCAGAGCCTGTAACACGGCCAAAACATGTGAATACTGGTAGTTTTTAAAACAATTTTGCTATAATAAATTGAGTAAGAGGGGGAATGAATACCACCTCTTCTTTCTTTTGGTAAAAAAATGCTTTAAAATAAGAGCTAACATATTCTACTAAAAAAGAGGGACTTTAAATGAAAGAAATTATTGTTGCAACGAAAAATAAAGGAAAAACGAAAGAATTCGCAGAAATGTTCCAACCATTAGGTTTTACAGTTAAAACTTTGCTTGATTTTCCAGATGCACCGGATATTGAAGAAACAGGTGAAACGTTTGCGGAAAATGCCGTTTTAAAAGCGAAGGGAATTTCTGAGTATTTTAATAAAATTGTGATTGCTGATGACTCTGGTCTATGTGTAGATGCCTTAGATGGAAAACCTGGGGTGTATTCTGCACGTTATGCTGGCGAGGCTAAAGATGATGAAGCGAATTTACAAAAAGTTTTACAAGAATTAAAAGGTGTACCATATGAAGAACGAACAGCACATTTCCATTGTACATTAGCTCTTGTAATTCCTGGAAAAGAACCGGTTATTGTTGAGGGAAAAGTTGAGGGCTATATAATCGATGAAAAACGCGGTGAAAATGGCTTCGGTTATGATCCAATCTTTTATGTACCAGAATACGGAAAAACAACTGCGGAAATGAGTTCTGATGAGAAAAATAAAATTAGTCACCGTGGTAGAGCGCTAGAAAAATTGAATGAATGGGTGAAACATGCAATTGAAACGGGTGAATTAAGTTTATGAAAATCTTAATTTGCAGTGATAGTCATGGTTTAACTGAGGAGCTGATTGAGCTAAAGAAACGCCATGGGGATATGGATTATTATATTCATTGTGGCGATTCAGAGTTGAGTGCCGATCATCCGGCATTGGACGGTTTCCAAGTCGTAAAAGGAAACTGTGATTTTGGTGCAGATTTTCCAAATCAATTGGCTTTAAACGTGGCAGGTCATAAATTATTAGTTACTCACGGTCATTTGTATAATGTTAAATCCAGTCTGACCTCACTTCGGTATAAAGCACTGGAAGAAAATGCAAATATCGTTTGCTTTGGACATAGTCATGTGGTAGGATGTGAAATGGTAGACGATATTTTATTTATTAATCCTGGAAGTATTCGTATACCAGTATTACGTAAAGAAAAAACGTATGTGATTCTTGAAATTAAAAATGAACAAAAAACCGTTCAAGTTTATGAATATGGAAAAGATACGTTATTTACGGAAACATTTTAAATAACATTGATAATATTGGAGCAGAAGAGGTTTTGACCTCTTTCTCCAAAAAAATAAAAAAGTTTTTAAAAAGTGTTGACTTAAAATCCGAATGGATATATAATTAATTTTGTCGTCAGGTGATAAAAGAAAAAAACACCGAGACAAACAAATTAATAAAAATAAATTAATATTATGTCCCAGTAGCTCAGCTGGATAGAGCACGAATGAGTAAGCATCCATGGAAGAGCTACAAGCGCACCAATCGAGCCGCATCTTGAATAAGTTTTCTGAGATTGGGGCGACAAAAAGAAACACAATTAAAAGAAGTAATCAATAATAATAATAATAATAATAATATAATACTATGTCCCAGTAGCTCAGCTGGATAGAGCACGAATGAGTAAGCATCCATGAAAGAGCTACAAGCGCACCAATCGAGCCACATCTTGAATAAACTTTCTGAGATTGGGGCGACGAAAAGAAACACACTTAAAAGAAGTAATCAATTTTAATACTATAATACTTTGTCCCAGTAGCTCAGCTGGATAGAGCACGAATGAGTAAGCATCCATGAAAGAGCTACAGCGCACCAATCGAGCCACATCTTGAATAAACTTTCTGAGATTGGGGCGACGAAAAGAAATACACTAAAAAGAAGTAATCAAATTAATACTATGTCCCAGTAGCTCAGCTGGATAGAGCAACGGCCTTCAAGTAATAGGAGCCTTTATAGGGAAACAAAACCTATAAAGTGGACGACACTATATCGGTGAACCCTTAACAGGTAATGCTGATGGCAACACCGAGGAAACTTACGATCTCTTAATAGAGACCGAGAAGACTCGAAGGATCTAAACATAGTTTAGAGGGTAGAGACTTCAAGGTATAATCAAACGCAATGTTGCGATTGGTTATCGTGAGGTTCCGTAGAGACTATACGTGTCGCACCTGAAATGGTGAAGATATAGTCCAGACCACAAACAACCGTTTGTTGGTGACGAAAGTCATAGTGGTAAGCTAAGCCGTCGGTCGGGAGTTCGAATCTCTCCTGGGACGCTAAAGAATTGAAAGGAATTCTATCTTAGATTAATATCTAGATAGAATTCCTTTTTTCGTTTTATAAATTAATTTTTTATCTTATAGATTTGTTGGATGCATCTTGACTATTCGACTCATGGGGAGAATATATATGAACTTTCAACATTGCCAGAAGTGTAACAAACAATTTAGCAGAAGTGTAACAAACAATTTAGTAGGAAAGAAATATCCAAATCAACGAGCAATTTACTTTTTCGCCCAAAAATTGAATGTTCAAATTGTGGTGAAGCTTATAAGATTACGACTGCATCTTATGTTTTATTGATCATTATAAGATTAATCACAATGGCATTATTTGTAGTTTGGTTTTATACGATATTCAATGCTGAATTACCTTTCTATATTTATATTATGTTTGCCTTGTTAGTTTTTACTTTAGCTATTTTCATAGAACCGATTGCTGCTAAATTTAGCAATAGCAATTAAATGAGTAGTATGACAACATTATTTTAGGTAGGAAAATCCAAAAACAACAAATTCTAATTAGAAAATGGTGGCGATGCTTCAAAAAAAGAAGGATCGCTTTTCTATTTGAATAGTAATCTGAAATTGGGTGGAAGGCTTCAATTCTTTTTCATTCAAACGATTATTTGAATGTAGACGAAAAAGATTTATAATATATTCAAACATATATTTGAATGATAGAAGGTGAAATTGATGAGTAAAAATGATACTTGTGAAATTTATTGTTATGATGAAGCGAAAGTCAATCGCATACAAAAGGAATTGCAACAGGAAGATCTGTTGAGTGTAGCCCGACTTTTTAAAGCACTTGCAGATGATAACAGAGCAAAGATTACGTATGCACTATGCCAAGATGATGAGTTATGCGTGTGTGATGTCGCGAATATCATTGGTACTTCTGTTGCATCAGCTTCCCACCACCTTCGAACTCTTTATAAGCAAGGGATCGTTACTTATCGAAAAGAAGGTAAACTCGCTTTTTATTCGTTAGAAGAAGATGATATTAAACAGTTACTTATTATTGCACTAGCACATAAGAAAGAAGTGAAAAAGAATGCTTGAACAACAAAACAAAATAGCTGAACAAGATTTGAAAGTATTTCGTGTTCAGGGACTTTCTTGTACAAATTGTGCAGCCACTTTTGAAAAGAATGTTAAATCATTACCAGGTGTTGAAGATGCAAAGGTAAACTTTGGCGCATCTAAGATTTATGTCAAAGGTGATACGACGATTGAGGATTTAGAAAGGGCTGGAGCGTTTGATAATTTAAAGATTCGCGATGAAAAAGAACAAAGGATTCAACGTGTACCATTCTGGAAACAAAAACAGAATATAAAGGTATATATTTCCGCAATATTACTTATTATTAGTTGGTTTTTAAGCATGCGTTTTGGCGAAGGACATATTATTCCCACCATTGGTTACGCATCTTCTATCGTAATTGGTGGTTATTCACTCTTTATAGCGGGCTTTAAAAATTTAAGTAAATTAAATTTCGATATGAAGACACTTATGACCATTGCGGTTTTAGGGGCTGCTATGATTGGTGAATGGGGTGAAGGAGCAACCGTCGTTATTCTTTTTGCCATTACTGAAGCATTAGAACGTTATTCAATGGATACGGCTCGACAATCGATAGAATCGTTAATGGATCTTGCTCCAAAAGAAGCACTCATTCGTCGTGGAAATGAAGAAATGATGATTCACGTTGACGATATTCAAGTCGGAGATATTATGATCGTAAAACCTGGTCAAAAATTAGCGATGGATGGTGTAGTCATTAATGGAACTTCGACAATAAATCAGGCGGCAATTACTGGGGAAAGTGTTCCTGTTACGAAAACGATGAATGATGAAGTTTATGCAGGGACTTTAAACGAAGAAGGTTTACTTGAAGTAAAAGTAACAAAACGAGTGGAAGATACGACTCTATCAAAGATTATTTATTTAGTAGAAGAAGCTCAGGCAGAACGGGCACCTTCTCAAGCGTTTGTCGATAAATTTGCGAAATACTATACACCAGCCATTATGATTCTAGCATTATTCATCGCTGTTATTCCTCCGTTATTAGGTGGGGATTGGAGTGAATGGATTTATCAAGGCTTAGCTGTTTTAGTTGTGGGATGTCCTTGTGCTCTGGTTGTTTCAACACCTGTTGCAGTCGTTACGGCAATTGGGAATGCGGCAAAGAATGGTGTATTAATAAAAGGTGGAATTCATTTAGAAGAAGTAGGAAATGTTAAAGTCATGGCCTTTGATAAAACAGGAACGTTAACGAAGGGATACCCTTCTGTGACGGATGTTGTTACGTTGAAAGGGAATGAAAACGAATGGCTTACTACCATGGCAGCGATTGAAAAAAATTCCCATCATCCACTCGCTTCTGCAATAATGAGAAAAGCAGAAGAAAAAGAATTAGATTATCAAAGTTTACGAGTTGAAGAGTTTCAGTCGATAACAGGTAAAGGTGTTAAAGGAATAGTAAACAATGTTTTGTATTATGTTGGCAGTCCAAACTTGTTTGAAGAACTGCACGGAAAAATAGATCCATCCATCAAAGCGAAGATTACGCAACTGCAAATAAAAGGAAAAACGGTAATGATGTTAGGAACAGAAGATGAAATCCTGTCATTAATCGCCGTTGCCGATGAAGTAAGGGAGTCATCGAAAGAAGTTATAGAGAAATTAAACAAATTGGGAATTGAAACAGTCATGCTTACAGGGGATAACGAAATGTCAGCTATAGCAATTGGAAAACAAATTGGAGTTTCTTACATTGAAGCGGACTTACTTCCAGAAGACAAACTTCATTTCATCAAAGTCCTCCGTGAAAAGTATAAAGGTGTGGCTATGATTGGAGATGGTGTAAATGATGCGCCGGCCCTTGCAGCTTCTTCTGTTGGTGTTGCCATGGGTGGAGCTGGAACAGATACGGCTCTAGAAACGGCGGATGTTGCCTTAATGTCTGATGATTTAGGTAAATTGCCATATACTGTCAAATTGAGTCGGAAATCTTTAGCTATTATCAAACAAAATATTACCTTCTCGTTAGCAATCAAAGCTATAGCATTATTGTTAGTAATTCCTAGTTGGTTAACGCTTTGGATTGCCATATTTGCAGATATGGGAGCAACATTACTTGTAACATTAAATAGTTTACGATTATTAAAAGTAAAAGAGTAGACGTAAATGGCCAAGGAATAATTTTCTCCTTGGCTTATTTTACGGAAACAAGAGAATAACTTAAAAAATGATAGGGGACTAGTTGGCAAGAAAAATTGGGTATTCGGATTATCGTGTGATGGAATTTCATAAAAAAATTTATTTGTATACACAATAGATTATTTTAAGGTGAATAGGGTGTAAAAGATGTTTGACAATCTGTTTGCTTTTATTTTATAATGATGGTGTAAAATATGTTTTACATCATTTTAGTTTGAAGGTGTTGTTCAAATGCAAAATAGAATAAAAGAATTTCGAGAAAAGAAGGGGCTTTCCCAGGGGAAGTTAGCTGATTTATGTAATGTAAGCAGGCAAACCATTAATGCGATTGAAAATAATAAATATGACCCAAGTTTACAATTAGCTTTTAAACTAGCGAAGACTTTAGGTGTTACAGTTGATAATTTATTTTTGAATGGAGAGGAGAACTAAAATGAGGACCCGAAAATTAGGTGCAATTATAATTGGGGCTGCTACTGTAATTGTGATAGGTTTTTCAATTTTTAAAATTATTGCTGGAAAAGAAGTTGGATTTAATGAAGTTATAGTAATTGGGACGTTATTGATGGTGTTTTTTTCTACAATTACATGGGGAATTAAGGAAGAAAAAGACGGAATATTACAAGAAGAAGAGCTTGGACAAAGAATAACGGAAATAAGCTCGAAAATCAGTTATTTTATTCTATTATTCTTTATTCTAGTGGCAGTGGCTGCTGACAAATTAATAAACGGATCAATCAACGTCTTCTTGTTAGGGATATTAGGATTAGCGATGGTAATATTACCTTTTGTAGAATTTTTGGTCGCTAAAAAATATCAGTAAATAAATAGGAAATATCATGACTTATATGGTAAAAGCTATGAGCTGTTTTGACAGCTCTTTTTCGTATTACGAAAGGGAGAAGGTAAATGTTACCAAAAATGCTAAACCTACCTAACCCTGAAATTATGCAGGATAATGATAGATCTTCATTAAAGGAGTATAAGACTATGAAAATATTAGTAATAGGCGCAACGGGGAGAACGGGGAAAGAGATTGTTGACCAGGCTTTGGCAAAAGGTTATGAAGTTATTGCGTATGTAAGAAGACCGGAAGCGGTACCTAAGCGGAAAAATTTACATGTAGTTGGTGGACAATTAGATCATCCAGAGAGGTTGGCGTTTGCCTTACAAGGTGTTGATGCTGTTTTAATGGCAATTGGAAATTCAATTACAAATCTTAATGATAAATTGTTTGAATTCGCTATTCCAACGGTCATACAAGCAATGAACGATGCAGGGGTGAAACGATTAATAAATTTATCAGCATTAGGTGTAGGAGAAACATACAAAAATACAAGATATCCATATCGTTTAGCCGTTAAAGCTTTTTTAAAGGGAAATTTTAAAGATCATTTAGCGGGGGAATCACAATTAAAAAATTCCGGCCTCAATTGGACTACAATCCATCCAGGCCCTTTATCAAACGGTGCAAAAACGAGAAATCCACTTGTAATGGACGCAGCAACTGGTTATAAAAGATCTGGTCTATCATTCACGAGGCGTACAGATGTTGCGCAAGTAATGTTAAGGATTATTGATGATGAAACAACGTTTGGAAAACAACTAATTATGTAATTGATTAATTGGTATGAAGTGTTTCTTAAAATCATGTTCAAATGGTAGTATTACGATAGAACTGCCGCCATTTTTCTTCATTTCAGGAACGGCAGCACGGATTCCTAAAAATTTTCCTGTTGTATTAACTTCCATTACCTTTTCAAAATCTTCACGGGAATACCCAGTAATATCAGTACTTAAACTACCTAGAATTCCTGCATTGTTAATTAAAATATCTACTTTTCCGAAGCGGTTTACTGTCTCTGAAACAACGGTTTCCCAATCTTCTTCAGAAGCGACATTATGTTTTAACCCGAGTACGCCTTCTGAACCAATTTCGTCGTTAATTGATTTTATAGTCTGTTCTAGTAATTCATAATTAAAGTCAGTTGCAACAACTTTTGCCCCTTCTTTTGCGAAAAGTCTTGCCTCAGCTGCTCCTTGACCACCTGCTGCCCCCTGTAATAATTGCCACCTTCCTATCTAATCTTCCTATTATAAAATTAAAGCGCTTTCACTGTTGATATAACACTAATATTCTATAAATTCGAATAATTTTCGCTATAGAATGATTGAATTAATTTTATATTTTTATAGCAACTTTTCCAGTTACTTACATCCTATGTCACACAGATCAATCAACAAGAAAAATTATTGCGCAACCAAACCGCCATCAATTACGAATTCAGATCCTGTGCTTTACAATGTCCATTAAAGTGGTACACCGAACCCGTCCCCCTGTACCAAACCCCTGTACCAAATTCCCCTGTACCAAATTTTTTGAAAAAGATTAACCCTTTTCCTAAAAATACTTCATAACACAGATGAAAGGATTTTTAAATCAGATGGAGGGGTTAGGAATGAGTAAGTTAGTAGTGAATGATTTTACGATTCCAGTATCAATTACATTAGCAGAAAAGGTTGGTGTTCATGAGGCGATTTTTCTTCAACAACTTCATTACTGGTTAAAGGATAGTGACAATGTTTATGACGGACATAAGTGGGTGTATAACACATATCAAGGTTGGCATGATCAGATGCCGTTTTTTACGGTAAACCAAATTCGGCGTGTTGTAAGAGAATTAGAGAAACGCAATTTAATCATTACTGGAAATTATAATCGATTAAAACTAGATAAAACGAAATGGTACCGAATTAATTACGAAGCGGTAGAACAGTTAAGTAAAGAATCAAACAATCAAAATTTATTAGTTGATCCGTGTAAAAATGATGCTTGTCCAAAAAACGAAAAAAAGGACGAACTAGCGGTTAAACAAACTCGACCATCACTAGAAACCAACTCGAATGGACATCAATTCCAGTTGGACAATGCTCACGATAATAACTCGACAGAACTTGAAACACAGTCGGATAATATTCCAGAACCAGCTCGACATGACACTGGTCACAGAACAATACCAAAGACTACGACAGAGACTACCCCAGAAAAGATGATAGATGATGATGAAAGCGCGCGCGCAATAAATCCATTTACATTTTTTGAAGAAAATGGATTTGGCACAATAGGTGGTTATTTAAGCGAAAAAATAATGGCTTGGTGTGATAATCTTTCTTCTGAACTTGTTGTTGAAGCGATGAAACTTGCGGTTGAATTCGGTTGTAAACATTGGAAATATGTAGAAGCCATTTTACGACAATGGGCGGATAAAGGGTATCAATCTGTAAGCGATGTTCATGCAGCTCGATTGCATTTTGAAGAAAAAATGGCGAAAAGAAGAAAGCAAAAATTTGAAAAACAAGGGCGAGACATCCCACAATTTGCAGGATTGGATTTTTCGGCAGGTGAGGAAGAATGATGTTTGTAGAAAAAAGTTTTCTTGGTTGCTTAATAAAAGCAGGCTATTTAATTCAAAGCACTGTTATTCGTCCAGAATATTTACAAGAAACCCATCACCAAATCATTATGAAGCGGATGATGGATCTAAACGAAGCTGGAAAACCGATTGATTTAATTATGTTAACAACGATTCCTGAACTAAAAATGATTGGTGGAATCTCGTATTTAAACGAACTGGAATCTTTCGCTGAAGTTGAGAAATTTGAGGAAATAGAAGATTTAATTCTCGAAGACTGGAAAGAACGGGAGAAGCGAAATATTTTACAAATTGCGGCTGCAAATGATTGGGAGATTCATAAAGTCATTGAAAAATTGAACGCAATTAGCGAAGTGAAACTCGATGATTATGTCTCAATTTCGGATGCCTTAATGGAAGTGTATGAGGCACCTTGGAAAGACCCTGAACCGATGAACAGTGTCTCAACAGGGATACGTCATTTAGATGTGTTAACAGGTGGTTTCCAAAACGGCGAAGTGACGATTATAGCAGCCAGACCGTCTATGGGGAAAACTGATGTAATGCTTCATTTGGCGAAGACTGCTGGCTGGTTAGGGTTTTTACCGATCATCTTTTCACTAGAAATGCCAGAAAAATTAATAACGAAACGTCTTATTGCATCAACAGGTGGTTTTAACCGTTCGAAATTACGTAACCCAAAACTGCTTCTTACGGAAAAACAAAAGGCAAAATGGGCAGAAACATTAGGCAGACTAAGCAAAACGAATATTCATATCTATGATAAAAGTGGTCAAACGATTCCAGAAATGCGAGCAAAAATCCGTAAAATGATGCATCAATATCCAGATAAAAAACCAATCGTGTTTATCGATTATTTAACCTTAATTCATTCAAATGATTCCTTCGGCGGTAACTCGCACATGCAAGTAACGGAAATTTCGAAAAACATGAAAATGATGGCGAAGGAATTTGATATCCCTGTTGTTTGTTTAGCCCAATTAAACCGAAGTGTGGAAAGTCGGGCGGATAAACGCCCGATGATGTCGGATATTCGGGAATCGGGAAGCATTGAACAAGATGCGGATGTCATTTTATTTCTCTATCGGGAGCAATATTACAATCGGGCTTCCATGAATGATTCTTTAGAGATCATTGTTGCAAAAAATCGCAACGGTCCTGTCGGCGCAATTTCTGTTAAATACAATATTTACACGGGAAAAATTGAAGATGTACCCCCGGTAGAAACCACTGTCCAAAAAGCGAAAATAATATAGAGGTGAGGTTTATGACAATTAAAGAACTTTATCTTGATGCGTTAAAATATGAAACGACTGCGTTAGTGTATTGTATTTACCATCTGTTGTTGGAGAAAAAAATTAAATTTGATGATCCGATTGAAAAGTTAAATTTGAAACAAGTGGATAATGAAAAAGTAGCGAAGTTAGTGAAAGAAAATGTATTAGGACTGAATCGAATCGGAATTTATTCTTTACAAATGCATGAGGGCAGATTCGTTTACATTTTTGCGAAAAATGAACAAGAAGCCATCACGCATTACATAAAAACATACAAAATGAGTCCTATTAATTGCACGGAACATTCACTTGATATGGAGGTCATTAGAGGGAAAAAAGTGATTACTTTTAGAGACTTGAAGAAGGAATACGAAAAGTTTCCCGTGATAGTGGGGTTTTTTGAAAAGTAAAGTATTCAACCAAAAACCATTTCAATGTTAAAAAAACTAAATAAACAGAGGTGATAAATCTAAATGATTTTCGCTTCTTTTAATTATTTATATTAATGATAAGAATCAAATTTTAGATTTTATTTATTGTAATTTTCTTTTTGAATTATGTTAAAATTCATATAAATATATTTCGAAAAGAAATTTTGATAAATCGATCCCCCCAGATTTATCTGATATTTGAAGGAGTGTATGTTTACATGAATAGTCCAATTTAATATCCCCCTTAAATCAATTTTTAATTGAAATATTGGGGGGATAAAAAATGAAATTGAATCGAAACTTTGCTTTATTATTGTCAGGCCAGTCACTCGCGAATATTGGCGATGTATTATATATGGTAAGTGTCATAAGTAGTATTTTTGTTTTAACGGGTTCTGCAACGGCTGCATCCTTTGTTCCGTTTACGATTACTTCTTCCATGTTTGTTTCTAGCCTATTAACTCCACTTTTAATCGGAAAAGTAAATTTAAAGTGGTTATTGGCTGGGTCGCAAATTGGAAAAACAATCGTGCTTGTTGGCCTCGGCCTTATGTTAATGGAAATAACTGTATCAAACTACTATTTTATTTTTATGATGATAGGAGTAATTGCCTTTCTTGACGGTTGTGCAAATCCAATAAGGCAAACGTTGATACCCCACTATGTGAAACCTGAACATCTCCTACAAGCAAATGGCATTGCGGAAACCGTTACTCAAATCATTCAAGCATCAATGTGGTTTGTTGGAAGTTTGCTTTTAGTTATTTTAAGTTCACAACAATTAATTTGGCTCGTTGTCGGCCTATTTGTTTTATCAAGTTTTTTATTGAGTTTTTTAGAAAACGTAAGCCACAAAACAGTCGATTCAAAAGGGAAGTTCGAACAGATTAAAGAAGGTTGGAAAACATTATCTACTACTCCAGTCTTGAAAAGAATTGCTTTGATAGATATTTTCGAAACGATTGCAGGAACAGTCTGGATTGCCGCTATCGTATATGTGTTTGTCAGCGAGGCTATAAATGTGGATGAAAAATGGTGGGGTTTTATAAATGGTGCTTATTTTTTAGGCTTGATTTTAGCTAGTTTATATTGTATTAAATACGCTTCATTTATTGAAAAGAAATTAGCTTCCTTTGTGTTTGTTGGTTCCTTTGCGAGTTTCTTAATTACAATATTATTTGGTCTAAACAGTATACCGATTGTTGCCTTACTTTTATCGTTTGGTGTGGGACTTTTTGAACAATTAAAAAGTATTCCACAGCAAACGGTGATTCAGACGAGTGTATCAAAGGAGCGGCTGGCAACTGTATATACTTCCTTAGGTGCGATTGGGACGGGAATCTTTGGCATCGGCTCTCTGTTTATGGGGGTACTAGCAGACTTGTTTGGCGTTCGAGTCGTATTCATTATTTCGGGTGTTTTACTTGCAATCGTGAGTTTCATCGTTCATAAAAACAAACAATTATTTGTAAAGAATATTAAGGAAAATTAACCTATAAATGAAGGATTTTGTTTTAACGACAAAGTCCTTCGTTTTTTTATTCCTCTTTATTCAAATGTGATTATTCAAACTTAGAGTAAAAGGTGCTTCAATTGAGCAGGATCTGTGTGTTTTATAGGTTTTAATGTGTTATAATCTGGATTGTTTTTGGAAAATAGTGATAATATTGTGTTATGTAAGTTTAAAATATATTAATTATTATAGACTTATAATAATTGGGTGTTTAATAGAAATTAAGAAAAATATTGATGAATCCGTTTCATATGATGAATAATCGGTCGGTTTTGGAGAGCAAAATTTCGGAGGGAACTACTTGAAAATTAAAACTGAAATATGATTGAGGTGACTTTGATGGAAAACTGTGTGTTTTGTAATACTGACTTAGAACCAAATCAAAAAGTGATTTTCAGGAATGAACATTGTCTATTTTTACAATTAGATCAAGCCAAAATAAAAGGTAGCCAACTTGAAGGTGCAGGAGTCATTGTTCCTAAAAAGCATAGGGAAACAGTTTTTGATTTAACCCAGGAAGAATGGGAGGCAACATATCGCCTTCTTCAACAAGTTAAAGAATACTTAGATAAAGAACACACGCCACAAGGATATAATCTTGGTTGGAATTGCGATGAAGTTGGTGGTCAACATATTTTTCACGCCCATCTCCACGTGATCCCGAGATATGAAGATGAACCACTAGCAGGTAAAGGAATTCGATATATGTTTAAAAGTAAGGAAAATATCAGAAAAGGTTATTAATCTAAAGAGTGGGATACCCCAAGGGTTTCAGGAACGGGTGAAAAGGTTGAATTATCTTTCAAGGTGGACTTTTATATGTATGGGCAATTGATATATTCGATGAATTTACTGAGCAGTTAGATAAAACATCGAAAAAACTGTTTACAGAGCTCTCATATAAACACTTCTTCACACGAAACTACGCAAGATCTGTTTATAGAGCTCTTATATAGCCACATCTTCAGTGAAACCAGCGCAAGATCTGTTTATAGCTGGCTTATATAAACACTACTTCGTACAAACTAGCG
>NZ_JAACYS010000130.1 GCF_009996845.1 Pallidibacillus pasinlerensis
AATCGAGTAGGAGGAGGTGATTAACCTCCGTCCTCTCACACCACCGTACGTACGGTTCCGTATACGGCGGTTTCATCTAAGTCCAACGTAAGGTTTGATATCTTTGAAATAGACTCTTGAGCCCTTGGTCTATCCAGTACTGGTCACCAAGGGCTTTATGCAAGATTGGGCTCTTAGCTACTCGCCAATACGCCTTCCTTGTGTTAGCCCATTCCCACGCCTTTCCTCTTTGAACCCCGCATTGGATAAGGTTCTTATATTTGGTTTGGACTTTCTT
Organism: Pallidibacillus pasinlerensis; assembly: GCF_009996845.1. GTDB lineage: Bacteria > Bacillota > Bacilli > Bacillales > Caldibacillaceae > Pallidibacillus > Pallidibacillus pasinlerensis. The sequence goes on from NZ_JAACYS010000130.1 coordinate 278, forward strand.
CCATTCTTTCCACCGAACCATTCTTAATCTTCTTCTAATCCAGGAATCCAGTTTCTTGAATAAGGAAGGAGTTTCAGCTAACTGGTAGTAACCAAGCCAACCGACTAGGTATTGGTTTAGCTTCCCTATCCTTCTGTCCATAGCTATGGACTTCTTTCTCGAAGTTAACTCTCGAATGCGTTGCTTAAAGCGTTTCACGCTATCTGTTGAAACACGTATTTTAGGATTCTTATGGACAGTAAAAGAAAATCCTAGGAATTTACGTTTCCATGGGCGGTCTACTGCACTTTTCTGTTCATTTACTTTTAATTTTAGTTTTCCTTCAATAAATTTAGTGATACTCTTCATCACACGAATACCGGCTCTTTTCGAGCGGACGTAGATATTACAATCATCTGCGTATCGCACAAAGTGGAGTCCCCGTTTCTCCAATTCTTTATCCAGTTCATCTAAAACGATGTTGGACAATAGTGGACTAAGCGGGCCACCTTGTGGAGTGCCTTCCAAGTTTGGACTTACTAGTCCATCTTCCATGACACCCGCTTGTAAATATCTACGGATAACCTTAAGCACCCTCGGGTCTTTAATTCTTTGACTCAAGGTGCGCATAAGTCTATCATGATTTACTTTGTCGAAGAATTTCTCTAAATCCATGTCGATAACCCAGCGATATCCTTTTTGAACATAGCTTCTAGCTTCCCGTACTGCATCATGCCCTCGCTTATTCGGGCGGAAACCATAACTATGGTTGGAGAACGTTGGGTCATAAATCGCTGTAAGGACTTGTGCAATTGCTTGTTGGAGGAATCGGTCTAACACGGTCGGGATTCCTAACTTTCTCACTCCGCCGTTTGGTTTCGGGATTTCGACACGACGAACGGGTTGAGGATAGTAAGAGCCCGTTTCGAGTTGCGTTCGAATCGAAGCCCAGTGTTCCATGATATGCGCTCGTAGGTTTTGTACAGGCATCCCATCTACACCATGGCTCCCTTTATTTCGTTCGACGCGTTTTAATGCTTGTATTAAATTCTCTCGTGATAAGATAAGCTCCAACATGATATCTAGCTCCTACGTGAATTGTCCAATCTTCTTGTGTGGCAACCTCTTTCCGCCCTTCTAATGTCCCCCACGGAATTCACCGTTTCCTCCATTAGGAAGGTTTAGATGTTTCTGCTTCATCAAGGGTTGCGTACGCAAAGCGACAACTCTTCTTAAATGATTCAGCCCTTCCTAGATGCTCTAGAAATATCTAGTACTATGGCCTCGGCTGACTTCTGATAGTTCAGCGAACATTCGCATGTTCGGTTACGCAGTGGGTTGCGCATTTCTATCAGACCTCCCAGGGTAAGTACACATTCTTCCACTCCATCTCCCTACTTCATTTACTCGATGTACCCTTTGGCAGTAAGGGCTTTGATTTGTTTAGCAATCTCACCCAAGTACACCTAGCCTTATATGAAGTTCGTGTCCCTTAGGGCGGAGTTTTGCCGCCGACTTCCTTCAGATTCTAGGTCACCCTAGACACCCTTGTCTTAAGCTAACCACTACTACTGCCTTCGTGGCTCGGGACTTTAACCCTATAGAATGTGCACATGCCTGGCACACTAA
>NZ_JAACYS010000131.1 GCF_009996845.1 Pallidibacillus pasinlerensis
GCTAATGCTACAATTCCAAACTCAACATGGACTTTATTGAGTCCCCGCAGTGAGAACCTGCGGAACGACCGATTGCCCTTGATGTGACCGAACACACTTTCTACCTCGATTTTCCGTCGAGCGTAGATTGCGGCATTCGTTTCACACGCAAGGGCTGTTTTGGCTCTGGCTTTCATTTCTTCATAGATTGTATTCCAATGTACTTGTCGATTCCCTTTTGCTTTTGTGCATTGTGGTTTTAATGGGCAATCCGTACAATCTTCACATTCATAAATTTTAAAACTTTGTTCATAGCCAGATGGATTCTTTTTATTTAGATATTTTTTAAAACTCACTTTCCTTCCGTTTGGACAAATAAAGCAGTCTTCTTCCTCTATATACTCCCAATTCTTCGCATTTTTAATATCATTTTTATATTTTCGAGTTTGTTCTTTTAAATAAGTCCCGTAAGGAATTAGAAATTCAAAGCGTTGTTCTCTATCATCCCCAACGGCATAAACATAATTTTCTTCACTGCCGTATCCAGCGTCGGCAATCACTTTTTTAGGCATTGGTAAAGAAGTGTTTGCCAGTTTCTCCATATGAGGTATAAAACAACGAGTGTCCGCAGGACGTTGATGAATGGAATAAAACAAGATAAATTGGTTCTCAGTCGCCATTTGAACGTTATAACCTGGTTTGAGTTGTCCGTTTTTCATATGATCTTCTTTCATACGCATAAAGGTAGCGTCAGTATCCGTTTTCGAATAGCTGTTACGGTCACCGAAAACTTGTTTTTGTTCCTTGTATTTTGTCATGCGAGGAATATAGTCTTCTTTTATTTTCTTTATCGTTTTCTTGATTTGAGTACGTTCACGTCGCATTTCTTTACGTACAGATGATGTTGTTTCCTCTTCAATTTTCTTTGTTAGTTGTTCTACTTTTTCTTCAAGTTCATTGGCAACTGCTTCTAAATCCTGTTCATCAACCTCTGTTGTTTGACCTATTTCTTCGGCCTCTAACTCTGTAATATTGTGGATTTTCTTCAACGTTTTCTCAATGTTTTCTTTTAATTTTGCCTCATATTTTGTGACTGATTTTTTCCAAACGAAGGAATATTTATTGGCGTCAGCTTCAAATTTTGTTCCATCAAGAAAGTAGTTTTCAAATGTGATGTATTTTTCTTCAATCAATTTGTGGATAACTGCCTCAAATAATTCGTCAATCATATCTTGCATCCGTGAACCACGAAAGTCATTAATGGTTCGATAGTCAGGCTGTTGCATGGCGGCTAACCACATGGTAGGGATATCTTCCATTGTCATTTTATGTATTTGACGACAGGAGTACCTCTTTTGAGAATAGCCATACAGAATAATCTTAAGCATCATTTTTGGATGGAAAGGAGGGCGACCACCGCCCTTATAGTAAGAAAACAGTCGCTCATCTGGTATTGTTTCAACCATTTCATCTACTACTCGTGCCACATGGTTATCAGGTATTAACCCCTCAATATCATAAATAACCATGACTTGCTTATTGTTGTATTCTTTAAATGTAGGAGTAATCTCTCTTTTTGGTTTTGAAGGTTCTTTATCGTTTATTTCTGGAAAAAATGACAATTGCATGGTATCATTCATAATAGTAGTCTTTTGATTACTCATAAAAATCGCCCTCTTTCTAAAATGTTTGTTTGGTCACTTACATTTTACTAGAAAGGGCGATTTTTTTGTATTTATATGCACCGATTTAATAGAAAGAGGCTGCCAAAAAGTGAAAATTACTCACTTTTTGGACAGCCTCTCTTCCTTATACCTTATTAGTTCTCAATTGCCTC
>NZ_JAACYS010000132.1 GCF_009996845.1 Pallidibacillus pasinlerensis
CGGAAAGCTCCGCCAAAGTACCGAATAATTCCATCAATAATGTCTAAAAATTGACTTTTTGGACAGCACCTATAAATTAATTGTTATTTTCTTCTGTGTTTGCAGTCTCATTTTCTTGAACAATTTCATTATTAGGTAAAATTAATACTTCTACCCTACGGTTTCGTTGTCTTCCTTCTTCCGTATCATTTGACGCCACTGGTTGAAATTCACCAAATCCTTTTGCACTAAACATTCTAGGATCTAACTGCTCATTTTCCAAGATTATTTTCATGAAATTTAACGCTCTCGTTACACTTAACTCCCAATTCGATTCAAAATTTGCATTATGTATTGGAACATTATCCGTATGTCCAGTTATGATGACATTATGGGGAGGGTCAATAACAAGAAGGTTACTAATTTCTTGTGCAATTTGTAAATCATTTTCTCGAACTTCGGCACTACCAGAATCAAAAAGTACACTGTCATTAATTGTTAACAGCAATCCTTCATCAGATAATGATGTTTGTAGTTTTCCTTCCATATTAGAACTAATGATATAAGTATCAAGTCGCTGCTTTAGTTCCAAAAATTGCTCATATTCTTCTTGACTTAATGTTATTTCTGCATCTTGCATATTTTCTTCATTATCATTTGGTCTATTCTCATCTGCAGCTTCTAGTATTGGGCTAGGATACTCAAAGACCCCAGTTCCACTCGAAAATATTTCACCAAAAACCTTTGAGATGGATTGGAATTTTTGAGCATCAACGGAACTACTAGCAAATAAAACAATAAAAAGTGCGAGTAACAATGTCATTAAATCAGAATAAGGTAAAAGCCAAGAATCCGTATGTTCTTCTTCTTGCTTACGTCTGCGTCTACGCATTGTTATTATCCCTACTTTCTTCTAAGAAAGCTTGCCGTTCATTTGCCGGAAGGAAAGAAGATAATTTTTGTTCAATTTCTTTTGGTGCTTCACCTTCAATAATTGAAAGAATACCTTCAATCATCATTAATTTTAGTTGTACTTCTTGTTTCGATTTTCTTCTTAATTTATTTGCAAATGGATGCCATAATACATATCCTGTAAAAATACCGAATAAAGTAGCGATAAACGCTGCACTAATAGCTTGTCCTAAAGTATCTGTATCGTTCATTTCACCGAGGGCAGCAATTAGCCCAACGACAGCCCCTAATACCCCTAATGTAGGTGCATAAGTACCTGCTTGAGAAAAAATTTTAGCACCAGACTCATGGCGTTCCTCCATGGAATCAATTTCTGCTAACAATACTTCCCGAATATAATCTGGTGTTTTACCATCGATTGCAAGAAGCATTCCATTTTTCAAAAAAGGATTTTCCAATTCATCAACTTTACTTTCTAAAACAAGAATTCCTTCTCTTCTTGCAACTTGTGCCCATTCTGAAAACAGGTGAATTAGCTCAACTTTATTCACTTGCTTTTGTTCAGAAAATAAAATTTTAAATAATTTTGGCACGTTTTTAATTTCATTACTAGGAAAGGCAATAATAACTGCTGCAGCTGTACCAAGAAAAATAATTAAAATAGCTGCTGTGTTTGCTAATGCACTGATTGGAACACCTTTTAAAACCATTCCAATCCCAACAGCTAATATTCCTATAATTAATCCAAAAACAGAAGTTTTATCCAATACCATCACCTATTCACTCTCTATTATAATAATGCTTCTTTTACTATATCGACAAAATTCGTGAATTTTTAATGATAATATGAAAATAATATTAAAGTTTATTTAGGTGTTATAAATTAAT
>NZ_JAACYS010000133.1 GCF_009996845.1 Pallidibacillus pasinlerensis
GAGAGTGTAAAATATTTTGTGTAAATAGAAATTACTAAATAATGTTCATAGAAAAAGGAAGACCCTTTCTGTAGAATAAAGTTAGCCAACTAATTCACAGAAAAGAGGTCTTCCCTATGAATCATCTTACTACAGATTTAATCGAAGCACTAGCACAAAAACAAGATATCGAAGAAGTTTTTCGTCAGCATTTGGAAACAGCTATCAATCAGCTGTTGAAACATGAATTAACCGTCTTTTTAGACTATGAGCCTTACGATCGAGAAGGTTTTCATTCCGGCAATTCCCGTAATGGCTACTACGATCGTACCTTTAAAACCGAATACGGAGAACTACATCTTCGTATTCCTAGAGACCGTAATGGCCAGTTCCAACAACAAACAATAGCTCCTTATAAGCGTTCCAATGATACGCTGGAACAGTTTGTCATTCATCTTTATGAAAAAGGGATTACGACAAATGAAATCGCTGATCTCATCGAACGAATGTATGGACATCACTATTCCAAACAAACGGTTTCGAACCTAACACAACTTGTTTCTGAAGATGTGAAAGCTTTCCATGAACGAAAGCTCGAAGAACGCTATGTGTGCATTTATCTGGATGCCACTCATATTCCGATTCGACGTCAAACGGTTGAAAAAGAAGCTGTCTACATCGCTATTGGTATTACGGAAGAAGGAAACAAAGAAGTTTTAGACTTTACCATTGCACCAACAGAGTCTTCTCATGTATGGGAAGAACTCATCCAAGGCCTCCGTGAGCGAGGAGTAGAAAACGTTCTTCTTTTCATTTCGGATGGATTGCCAGGGATGACGGATAGCATTCATCGTGTCTATCCAAAGGCAAAGCATCAAGTGTGCTGCGTACATGTCGCTCGAAACATTTCCAGTAAAGTACGCGTAAAGGATCGCGCAGCCATTCTCGATGACTTTAAGGCCGTCTATCAAGCGAAAGACCGTGAAGAAGCTTTAGAAGCCTTAGAACAGATGCAAAGCAAGTGGGAAAAGTCTTATCCACGTGTTATTGAATCAGTAATGAACAACGAACGGATCTTAACGTTTTATGATTTTCCAGCCTCCATACGTCGCAGTATCTACTCGACAAACTTAATTGAAGCTTTTAACAAAGAAATCAAACGATATGTCAAACGCAAAGAACAATTCCCGAATGAAGAATCCTTAGAACGCTTTCTCGTGACACGGTTTCTAGACTATAATCACAAATTTGGCATGCGTTGTCATCGGGGGTTTGAAAAGGCGAAATCAGAATTGATACAGATGTTTGAAGCACTAGAAGATTAAGCTCTAGCATCAATCCGCCATCCTTGACCTTGTTTACGGTCGTGGTGGTGTGTAGGTTGGCGGATGGGAGAAATAAAGACCTATGTAGGGGCTTCATCCGCACACCCAGCGTACCACGACCGATATTTTCTAAGTTCTAGCTGGCCGGGTCCCTGAACCCAACCAGCAAGAACTAAGAAAAGGCACAAGGTCAAGGACAAGCAGCTAACCGCTGTGGCTCTGTGTTTAACTTAAAATAGAAGTTTTACCAACTAAATTAAGCAGGCTGACTTATCTACTGGAAACAGGGTTATTTACACAAAATTATTGACACACCC
>NZ_JAACYS010000134.1 GCF_009996845.1 Pallidibacillus pasinlerensis
CTTTTTTTCACTAAAAAAGGGCGCACGTATCCTATTATCCACAGTTCGTTTTTTAAAAATGACTTATTTACATGTGGATAATTGATAATTTAAGAAACGAGACTTCTCATTTTCTCAGCCTGATTCTCCTTCACCCTTCCCAATGCCATAGCTAGCATGATACATAGGGCTAGTCCGGTTTTTACCTTCATTTTCTTTAATCCACGAATGGTGTGGTTTTCAAATCCAAAGGAAACATCGAGCCGGCTATTGACACGTTCAATAGCTGTTCGTTTATTGTATTCTCTTTTCCATTTGTAACTGGCCCGATCAATCGGGGTAAAAATACGTCGGTCTTCGCTCAGCGGAATCCGAATTCCCTGTATCACTGGGCACTCGGCTGCACCTTCACAATGTATGCCGTACTGTTTGGCGGGGCATAACTTTTTAAGTGTGTTCCTATCTTTTTCAAATCCTCCATTTGCCATCTCACGTTCCTTTCCTGTGAGTGGGCAGTGGCAATATACATTTCCTTTAACATTGTAGGTCACATTTTCCCAATCACCTAATAGACGGGTGCTTTCTCCATCTTTCCACATATTTCGAATATCGATGACCGGTTTTATTTTATGGCTATCCCATAAGCGTACATAAAGCTTTGTATCATCATACCCTTTGTCGGCTTGCATCGACTCTGCATTTTCAAGAATATAAGGCTGATTTTCCTGGATGTCATCTAATAGATGATGGGCTTCGTTAATATCTGGAACGGAGGCCTTCGTCACAGAATAGGCCACAGGAAGTTCATAGTTGGAATCAATGATTAAATGGAGTTTATATCCAAACCATTTCGTTATTTTTTTCCACATCGTTCCGTCTTCTCTTTTTCCACGATACTCTTTTACCCCATAATCTGCATCCGTGTCTCTGCGGCCATCTTTTTCTTCATTTTTATTTTTTCCATTCGCAAAAGATGGGATGGCCTTACTGTCGATCGCTAAGGATCTTCCAAAATCTGGGAGAGTCTCATAGAGTTCAGCTACGAGGGATTCAAACATCAAATTGATTGTTTCTTCATGATCAAATAGTTTTTTCATGAATCGAGAGTACACATAAGCTGGTGGAACGCTACTTCCTTCCAAGCCACACATGTATCTCAATTGGGCGTTTCTTTTAAGCTCCCTACGAAGAGATTCAGTACTTTTATGCTCAAAGACGACTCCGGCTAAAATCGTATTCCAGACCGCCCGAATGGGGTAATCGTTCCGGCCATTTTTGCGCTGACTTTCAAGGGTTTTCATAAGCTTTTCATCAGGTAGATATTCGATGACCAAGCGCAGGCGATCCAAATCCCCTAATTCATCTAAATCTGTCCATGAAAATAAACTCATTTGTGGTATAATAGCCATACAGGTGAAACCCCCTAAGTTTAAGATTGTTTTTGTAGATATTAACATCTTAACTCACTTATGGTGCGGTTTCATCTGTTTTTTGTGTTTTGGGGTGGATTTTCTTGAATCCCCCCAATTTCTTCCTCAAAAGCCCTCTTTCAAGCTTATTTTTTGGGGGAAAATAAAATTTGCCCTGTCTTCCATCCCTTTTCCCGCTTGCACTTTGGAACATCGCAATTAGCTC
>NZ_JAACYS010000135.1 GCF_009996845.1 Pallidibacillus pasinlerensis
AAAACCTTCATGATTTTCCAATCTCAACCCGGGCATGAAAATTGATTTCTCTTGCCCATAATGTAGATAACACAAACAGTCTATAATACGTGGTTTTTTATGGTGGATTTATACCCTGTGAATAAAACTGTTTGAGTGAATTTGGTGAACAACCCTTTGTTAGCTCAGTCCTTTGGACTGATGACTACGTACAGAAAAATGCTTATGTTCAAATTCACTCACTGTTTGTGATTTTATATTATGGGAGTGAGAATTTTGGAGGTTTTCATTGAACGCTGTGCTGGATTAGATGTTCATTCAGAAACAATAGTAGCTTGTGTAATGATTGGTAATCGAGATGAAGATTTATTTCAAGAAACCGAAACATTTCCTACTTTAACAAAGGATCTCTTTAGATTACTCAAATGGTTAGAAGACCATGGTGTTACTCACATTGCCATGGAAAGTACTGGAGTATATTGGAAACCTGTTTATAACATTTTAGAGGATTATTTTGATATTACCTTGGCTAATGCCCAGAGAATCAAGAATGTCCCTGGAAGAAAAACAGATGTCTCCGATGCTGAGTGGATTGCTAGACTTTTACGGTATGGTCTTATTGAAAAGAGCTTTGTTCCTCCTGAAGATATCCGTAATCTTCGAGATTTAACACGACTTCGCAAGAAGTGGATTGGACATTTAACCTCAGAGAAAAATAGGATTCAAAAGGTACTAGAATGCTCCAATGTTAAATTAAGCTCTGCCATTTCGGATGTTTTTGGTGTTTCCGGCAGGAAACTACTAACAAAGTTGATTTCAAAGGGATACGTTGATGCAAATGATGTGGAGAATAGTATTCATGGTAGAATGGCACATAAAAAGCAATTAATTACAGATTCTCTATTCGGTACGTTAAATGACCATCAAATCTTCCTGATTAGGCAATCCTGGAAACATATCATGTATCTAGAATCTCTTATATCAGAAATAGAAGAAAAAATTGATGAAATATTAGTCAACTATAAAGAAGAAATGGATTTATTACTAACGATTCCTGGAATCAAAAAGGATTCAGCAGCTATTATTATTGCGGAAATTGGAGTAGATATGAAACAATTCCCTACTTCACAACATTTAGCATCTTGGGCTGGAGTAGCTCCAGGGAATTATGAAAGTGCAGGTAAAAGGAAATCTACTCGAACATCAAGAGGAAACCCTCACATTAAGTCCGCATTGTGTGAAGTTGCTTGGGCTGTATCCAGGAGTCGTAAGCGTTGGTTAGCTTCTAAATATTGGTCAATTGCAGCAAGAAGAGGAAAGAAAAAAGCACTCGTTGCAATATCGCATCGAATGCTTAGAATTATTTACTCCATGTTGATTAACAAGGAGGCTTATAAAGAACCACAATTTAATTAGTTTAACCAAAAACAAATAAGAATATTCAAAGTTACCTCCACACAGGTAGCTCTGATTTCCTATTGCTTTTTTTGGTTATTTAGATAATTACCCTAATAGATCAAGTATATACTTAAACGGCTAATGGAGATTATTTTCACAGAAA
>NZ_JAACYS010000136.1 GCF_009996845.1 Pallidibacillus pasinlerensis
TTCTTACCTCTAGTCAAGTACTTTTTATAAAATATAATTTAGTAATTATGAATTTATTTTGGAAGGAAGGGGTACCCCTTCCTTCCAAAATAAATTTTCGCATGACAAATAGACCTCACGATTTCCATTTTTTTCGCCAGGTCTTTTGTGATATAATCTTACTTACGATTACTGATGCATTGTTGCCTTTTCGTAATCGTATTTCAGATTATGTGTGATAAGGTGAAAAGCTGTTTTCAAGAACTTATTCACACAAGCAATGGACGCAACTTTATGAGGTTTCCTCTGGGGTTGCGTTTTTAATTTATCATAATAATCAACAATGTGATTCTTTGTGTTTTTCCGTAATTGAATCATTGTTTGAACCATATAAAATAGAATTTTTCTGAGCTTATTATTTCCTCTTTTATTAATCTTGTCTTTATAAAAGGTATTTCCAGATTGATAGCGCATAATATCAATACCGACATATGCATTCAATTGCTTATGGTTTTTGAATCGTCGTATATCTCCTAGTTCTCCAATTAAACGCACAGCTGTTGTTTCTCCAATACCAGGAAATGAAATTAATATTTGATATTCTCGTTTATCTTTCGATAACTCGACCATCTTTAGGACAAGTTGTTCTCTTTTCTCCTTTAAGTCTGCAATGCGTTTAGCATAGTCCCGGACTTGATCACAACGGATATCATCCTTTGATATCGCAGGATAAGTATCTTTTGCTGCTTCAATTAAAGCGATTGCTTTTTCTTCGGCACGAGATAAAGATAAGTTTTTTCTTGTATTTGCTTTTAAACGATTACGAATCACGGTTTTTGAACAATCTAACACATTACTTGGATGAGGATATAATTGCACGACGTTCAAAAATAACGCAGAACGTTTACTAAACAGTTTTTCTAAACCAGGAAAACTTAATTGAAGAATGGCATGTAAACGACTATATAAGTTCGTCATTTCACTACTCAACTCATCGTAGTATCTAGTCATTGCACGCATTTGTTGATAATAATCTTCTTCCTGGTAGGTTTGTTCTCTATCAACTTTGAAGTGAGTTTTCGCAAGTTCATGAGCATCATTTTTGTCAGTCTTATGTCTCCTCATTGAAGCCATTTGGAGATTTGCTTCGAGTGGGTTAACTCGATAATACATATAACCTTTATCACAAAAAAAGCGTTCTAGTGGTTTTGAATAAACACCTGTCGCTTCAAAGACAATCTCAGGTGCTTGCCCATCTTGTTGTGTCAAAGCAACAAGAGTGTCATTTAGTTTTTCGAAAGAGCGACGATCATGGACTATTTCACCTTCAAATTCACATTGGCGATAATGATCGTAAATAACCATTGTACTTTTTCCCATACTGACATCAAATGCCACTACGTGTTTCATATTACTGCCTCTCCTTTTTTGCCAATCATAGAAGTTCTTCACATTGCCTTATCGATTCCATTTTCTTATACACGATCTCTTTGGACCCAACATACTAAACTGATTCAAATAAGGGTGTGAAGTTGGTCAGTTTTTAAATACGGACTCT
>NZ_JAACYS010000137.1 GCF_009996845.1 Pallidibacillus pasinlerensis
ACTCAACTTTCGCACACAGAAATATTTAAGCATTGCTTGATATAATTAGGTATAGTGGCCAACCATTTATTCATTTGATTTTTAAAGATGTCCATGTTCAAAGAAACCTCGGCTTCCGCCAAAGTTTGGAAAAGGTCAATAAGTGATTGAAGGGCAGTAATAAAATCTATGTCTTTTACATCTTCGCAAAGGATGTAAAAAAGGTTGCCAATCGTCTTAGGATCCTCCTCTTTTCGCATTTGCCAAGCAATGAGAATATATCGTGTAAAAACAATGGTTGTATGGCTAATTAACATGTCGTAGGAACGTCCCTGGAATTCTTTCTCTAAATTTAAAAGGGATTTATTGCATTTGAAGAAGACTTCAATGTCCCAACGCATGCCGTAAATACGAATGATCTCTTCATTTTCTAATGTTGTATCTGTGCTGAGAATGGCAAGCCATTCGCTCCGTTTATTACGGTTTCGTACAAATAGAATTTTTACTGGAATTCCATTGTCTAAAGTAGCATAAACGGATCCGAGAATGTCTTTTTTACCCATGTGAGGTTTTGCCAATTTGTAAAGTTGATTCAGTGTGAAACGTTCACCATTGTAAACGTATCGCTGCTTTAATTGCTTCACCATGCCAATGACAAATAACCCTTTGTTCGTAATCTTCTCAATTAAAGGCGCTTGTGTAAACCAGGAATCCATGAGAACATAGTCAGCTACAATCCCTTTTTCAAGCGCATGATCAAGTAAAGCTGAAGCCACGTCTGGTTTTGATTTCAGAGCTTCCTGGCGACGCTTATAGCCAGATGTTCGTTTATCAATATTGGTATTGATTTCTTGCAGGCGATTTTCCTTTTTCGGTGAACTTAGAAGAGCAAAATCAACGGGAATAAAAGTAAAACTATCGGTCCAGCCAAGGGTAAGCATTTGAAACCCTTTCAAGTACTGATGGGTAGAGTGATCAAAAACCTTAGCCAACAGTTCAACCGACTTACTACGGTTTCTTGAAAAGACAGAATCATCAATCACAAAAGCTGTGACACGATCTTTTGAAGTTAATGGTTGAAGCAGACGGATCATTTCACTGCTTAATGAAAGCAGAAACTTTCTCCAATGATAGGTTGGTGTATTTAAAAAGCGATAGACTGTATCCTTTCCGGGCAGATCCTGAGATCGTTTACTCATAAAAGCACGAAACCAGTTCTTATATTGGAAGACTAAAAGAAAAATCAGTTTGAAAACAGTAAGACAAGAATACCCGGAAAGTTTCGTAATATTCGCTTTTCTTAAATGATATCCAATATTTAATTCGGAAAATCCTTGTTTAATTTCTTTTGGTAATTGCGCAAAGTAGTCTTTATTCGTTATCATAGTGGTGACACCTTTCTTTTGGATTTGGTTTCGTCACCAATATTTTACCAAAAGAATAGGTGTCTTTCTTTATGTTTTAAAAAATGTCAAATGATAATTTTGTACTTCCCAAAACCATTTACATCAAGCATTTAAACAAGATTTTGGACTGCGAAAGCTGAGT
>NZ_JAACYS010000139.1 GCF_009996845.1 Pallidibacillus pasinlerensis
CCTGAAATATTCATAGCTACAAATTTCTTTTGGTAAAATCTGTTAACTTAGTTGAACATAACGGTATTTAGATGAGAAGTGTAGCCAACTCATCAAAATAACTGAATTTTCAACGGCTATCTACCATATTTTGGGCATACTTCCCCCTTGACTGAAAAACTTATTTTTTTCAGTTATGAGAGAAGTATTCTTTTGGTCATTCCAATTGCAGTTTTTGAATTCGATTCAGTACATCCCAAAAGAATTTTTGATACACAAAACTCGATGATAGTTTGAAATAAAGGGATCTGCCTGATTTCACGACTTTACTTGCCACTTTAATTAATCGAGTACGTATCGTATCAATTTGCATGGTTTTTTGACCTTCTGGAAAACAAAGAGTTCGTAACCAATTGGTCAAATTATATGCAAGAAGTGTCAATATCATTTTTACTTCGTTTACTTGAAAAGCGTGGCTATTCATATGATCAAAGTAAAAACCATTTTTCGCTTCCTTAATATAGTTTTCCATCGTTCCTCGTTTTTGATAAGCACGAACAATCGCTTCAGGGGAAGCCAACTCAAAATTGGTGACAAAAAAGGAATGCGTAAAGAACAGTTCACCCGCAGGACGAACAGATTGTACGATTACTTTTCTGGCTTTCGACCATGACTTTGCCTGATATTCGATTTCCTCATAGTAGTGTTCAGACTTGGTAACATCGAATATTTCAGTGGCTGGATGTAACTCATCCGCCATTCGCTGTAAAATAGCGTTTGATTTCAGACGAATCACGTAATAGACAGACTCATCTTCGCATAAGTCATACAAAGCCGGGACAGCAAATCCACTATCCCCACGTAAAAATAAGCTCGTTTCAGGAAATTTTTCGTTATAATGTTCGATTAAAGGCCGAATAAATTCAATAATGCCATTTGACGTATAAACATTTCCCGGACGAAGTTGTGCCTTTAAAAAATCGCCTGTAGCCCCATCAAAAGCAACCAAAGGATGGAACCCCACGGTTCCATAATGGGAATTATAAGACGCAGATTCTTGATTGCCATACGTATCAGAATGGGTAGAGTCTAAATCTATGAATAGCGACTGTGCTTTTCGGAAGGCATGAACTTTATCCAGTAGTTCTTGATTCGCACGATTTAAATGGTCAATCGAATTTTTATCAAATCGTGTATAAAAACGAGATAAACTCGGCTGGGAAGCGAGAGCTGGTGTTCCGATAATTTGTGTAAAAACGGGATCATGTGTTAATTGATCACTAGCATCGTCTTCTGCATAACCAGCAATGATTTGATAAATCTTTTGACGTAACAAGTTTTCGTTTGAGTGTAGATAATATCTTCTTGAATCATTAAGTTTTAGATAGCTAGCTAAAATCTTAGAAAAACCGATTTTTTCGTCGAATTCTCTAAAAAGAAATCCACCTGTATCGGAGGAAAGAGAACCTCCATCATTTGATAATTTAATTTTACGATTGAATTCAAGCGTTTTTTGCGTTA
>NZ_JAACYS010000014.1 GCF_009996845.1 Pallidibacillus pasinlerensis
ATGAAAAGATACTATTTTGGTATCTTAATCCAGATTATGTTAAAATATTTATAAAAAATTTGTGGAGAGGTTAAAATATGTGTTTTACTCGTTTTACAGATAAAGACTTTAATGTTTTTACAATAGATGGTTTAGATGAAAGAATGAGTGCAATACGGGAACAAATTCAACCTAAGTTTCGTCAAATTGGGGAACTGTTAACGATGGAATTATCGGCGCAAATTGGAAGTGAAATGCATTTACATATCGCAAAACATGCAAGACGGACGGTCAATCCACCGAAGGATACGTGGTTAGCAATCGGTCCAAACAAACGAGGGTATAAAAAATATCCGCATTTTCAAGTCGGATTATTTGATGATCACGTGTTCATTTGGCTTGCATACATTTATGAACTGCCTAATAAAGTGCAAATTGCTCAAAATTTCCTAAACAATTTAGAGGAAGTAAAAAACATTGTACCTGAAGATTTCGTCATTTCTATGGATCATATGCAAAAAAATGCCACACCTATTTCTGAGCTAAATTTGGAAGATGCTTTAACTCGTTTTAAAAATGTGAAAAAAGCGGAATTGTTAATTGGAAAAAATATTGCAAAGGGAGATCCACTTCTTTTAGATGGAGAAAAATTCCTTGACTATACAATTGAAACATTTAAAACATTAATTCCTCTTTATAAAATGTCTTATTCAGGTGAATTAAATTAAAAAGGGGTGCAATCCCCCTTTTTATAGTTTAATCAAGATATCCCCACTATTTTCTTTCATCATTTTCACTACTTTATACGATGAAAAGCCGCTTACATCTTCAAATTCGCGAAAGATTCTTTTCTCTTCACCAATACTAGGAACAACATCCTTAAATTTTCGATATTTATCCATTAATTCATTACGCTTTACACCTTGATGATAAACTTTTTCTATTGCTTCGAAAAATTGGACAACCTTTACGATTTCTTCCGTTGACCAATCTATCGAAATTGGATATGAATAATTCACTAATTACACTCCTATCATTGCCATCTTTGGCGAATTTCTTCTGCCTCTTTAATCATTCGATTAAACAATTCTTCTACAGTAGGGACATCTTTAATAAGACCCATTACTTGACCTGCCCAACCGAATCCTTCCTTTTCTTTTCCATCATGAATCCATTTCTTATTTGCATTACCTGATATGTAATCTTTTAAATCTTCATAGGTTGCCCCTTTTTCTTCCAGTTCCAAAATCTTTTCTGTCCATTCATTACGAATGGCTCTTGCTGGTGCACCTAGGGATCGTTTAATTACAACGGTACTTCTTTCATCCCCTTCAATTAAAGCTTGTTTGTAGCTTTCATGGGCATGAACACATTCTTGAGTCGCAATGAAACGAGTTCCCATCTCAATACCTTCAGCACCTAAACTTAAAGCAGCCATGAGACCTCGACCGTCACCGATTCCACCTGATGCAATGACTGGAATTGATACACTATCAACAACTTGTGGAACTAAAACAAGAGTTGAAACGTCATCCCTACCTAAATGGCCACCACCTTCTTGACCAACAACCATCACAGCATCGGCACCAAGTTGTTCCGCTTTTACCGCTTGTCTTCTAGCTGATACTAATACAAGTTTTTTCACATTTACTCCTTTTAATTCATCAAAAAACGGAGCCGGGTTACCACCAGTGACAGAAACGACAGGAACTTCTTCTTCCACTGCAACCTGTAAAAAGTCTGTAAAGAAACGACCATGTTGGCCAATGGCAAAGTTAACGCCAAAAGGCTTATCTGTTAACGATCTCACTTTACGTATTTCCTCACGTAAACGGTCTGGATTTGGCAAACTCATTGCAGTAATTTGTCCAAGACCACCCGCATTACTTACCGCTGCTGCTAATTCACTATAGGCTAAATGAGCTAATCCACCCTGGATGATTGGATATTTAATATTAAGTAATGTCGTAACTCTCGTTTCCCAGTTTTTCATATAATCCCCCCAAAATTACACCTTTGTATACAGTTTAGTATATCAAAGTAAGTTGAGCGTGACACATATCTGGCTCCAAAATCATAATATATTATTTAAACAAAATACAACATTCTTTAATCGTGTTGCCACTAATACATCATTCATTAGCATTATTATTGATAATTAGTTAAATGTTCTAAAAAAGGTTTCGCAAAACATATCTATATCCAAATTTCAGGTGGAATAATTGATAGGAAGGGGGTATTCAGATGTTTAACTTGTTTATTATCGTTGGAATCATAAGCATTATTATTCCTGGTATTTTTATTGGGGTTTGGACGGATGGACAACAGCAAAGAGCGAATTTTCATTCAGAAACAGAGGAGCATCGAGACTTTTGAACAAAAATAGGAATAATTGCTGGATTAATATACTTTTTATAAATAAAGTACCTAAAAAGTTCATATTTTTCACTACAAAAAACAGATAGCGAAATGCTATCTGTCTTATACGAAACCCCTATGTTTAATTAATTTTCGTTATCTTCGTGATTATGATCTTTTCCACAATGTGGGCAAACACTATAAAGAATTGTTACTTTTTCATCCTCGAAAAATTCTACAGTTGAATTGCAAGTAGAGCATACGATTTGACCCATTACCAATTCCCCCTAAATTTTTATAAGGTCACAACGATTTAATGTGACATACTATTTAATTTGTGTCTTAATAATATATCACTTTAAAGGCTTTGTCAACATATTTTACATCATTTTTTAAAAAAAACAATAAATGTGTCATACTATTGATGTTCAACGGTACTCATTTTAGATATTAGCCTAGTTTTTTTCTATACTTCGAACAAAAAAACACCTGTATACTCCACTATAGAGATACAGGTGACTTTTTGGGAGTTTAGCAAATATTTATTACTATTGATTAGGGGAGGAATAACGTTTATTCTTCGTCTGCACCTCGATAACGTTTATATGGTAATGGGTTCCAAGTACGATATACAAGGTCTTCTTTTCGTAATGCTGATGGAATATCTTCTAAGATTTTCTTCGCAACATCAAGTTCACGTTGGGCTTCCGATTTATCTTGATATAAAAATTCATCGGATGCTTTTTCTGGTGCATTTTCTACCTTTTCTGTTAAGTTTTCAACTACCATTTCTTGTTGTTGTTTTATCGCTTCACGAGCTTCGGCTATCCACTCTGGTTGTACTGATCTCCGTGTATCAGTTACATAACTAAATTCTTCAAAAATATCTTTATAAATACGATCCGCATTTTCACGGACATCTTTTATAGCTTGTTCTAAATCTTCAATTGTTAACTCACTAACTTCAAGCGGACGTTCACGTTTAGGTCCACCAATTCCTTTCGAATGTAAATAATATGGGAAAATCGATTTAATCGTTTTGCCAACTGGATTAATCGCTTCACCGTTTTCGTCCACACCTTTAGGTTGAATTCCTTGCATTGCAATTCGTGCTGACTCCGGACGAACGATTTCTTTTGGTGGTAACACACCATAACGTAATAATTCACGAATACCTGTACCCGAAATATTGATACGATAACGATTATCGTGTGGACAAGTCTGTTCTGTTGCAGGGCTATCGCAACGGGTACAATAAAACACTTCATGGAATAAGCGAATATCAATACCTAATTCTTCACTTGTAAACGTATCAAATACAGTATGGCTTGCATATTTATCGTAATACTCGCCTACACCTGCGTGGTCACGTCCAATTAAAGCATGGGTACAACCATAGTTTTTCATAATTAATGCATGAAGAACTGCTTCACGAGGTCCAGCGAAAATATAAGTAACACGTAAAGGCGCTAAAACCGTTCTCTCTTTAGGATAGTAAGTATTAAGTACAGCTCGATATGATAACATCCGGAACTCATGTCTCGTATATTCCCGTTTTGCCATTTCTACGAGTGGCTGAACGAATAATCCATCCATTTCTTCTAAAGCGTTGCGGTGGATATACTCATGGCCACGGTGTAATGGGTTTGCCCCGGTAATGAAACCAGCAACTGTTTTAAATTTTTTCTCCTCGTAAAACAATTTCCAAGTTTCCTTTGGTTCCAAGCGTAACGATTCAAAAGGTCCCCAGTTTACACGATTTAATAGTTTAACTGGTCCAGCTAAAGCTGTGTCTCCCATTCTACGATAAATAGCATCAACACCTGGGTGGTTGCGGTCAGTTGTACCAAACAAATGTTGCGCACGATAATCCCGATCATATTCAAAAATATCTTCTAATTTTAATAGTGCAATTGGTGTCATAGACTCATCAATTAATGCTACTTCATCCCCAATAGATAACGTTTGAATAACTTCTTTATTCCTATCACCAATCGGCGCAAAACTTAATGGGACTGGCCAAACTAGTCCATTTGATAATCTCCCTGTTTCTAACACCGATTTATAATCAGCTTCGTTCATAAACCCTTCATTTGGAGATAAAACACCCGTAGCAATCATTTCTAACGTAATGACTGCTTCTAAGTCGACCATTATTTTCGGCAATTGTTTTGCGCGCTCTAACGCTTCTTCTCTTTCCTTTCCTGTTAATACTCGATCTACTAATTTTCCCCCATGCGGTTGTTGAGGATATTTAGTTTTTGTTTCCTCAACTTTTACTGCTTGATTTTTCATCATCTTCACCTCATCCCCTAAAACTATTTGTATCTGTATGAATTAAAAATGAAAAAGAGATATTCCCAAAAAATATGACACACCCCTTCGTTTTGACCCCTTTAAAACAATTTTAAGTGCATGCTTTTTGGGAATATTATTTTAATTGAATTTTATCAAACTTATTTTAAGATTCAAAATAATTTGCTTTTATTTTTTGAACATTTCGTATTATTTATGTTCTCTAAAACCTGTATGGGCACGAACTGATACTTCGGCAAAGCGTTTTGGATCGTATTCTTTTGATAAAATCGTACCTAAATAACCAGCTAGAAATCCGACTGGTACACTCACAATAGCCGGGTTATCTAACGGAAAGATTGGTTCTCCAACAAACAAAGCTGCTCCTTCTACAGGTGAAAAGACACTCGGACTAATCGAAACTAAAATTAACGCTGAGAATAATCCAGCTAAAAGCGCACTGACAGCACCCGTTGTGTTAAAGCGCTTCCAATAAACGGTGTATAGAATAACCGGTAGATTTGCACTCGCTGCAATACAAAATGCTAAAGATACTAAGAATGCTACATTTAAGTATTGAGCACCTAATGATAAAATAATGGATACTACAGATACGCCTAATGCAGCAAATCGAGCTGCCAACATTTGTTGTCTTTCTGAGATTCTCCCCTTTTTAATAATTTGACCATATAAATCATGAGCGAAGGCTGATGCACCAGATAGAACGAGTCCAGCAACAACAGCTAAAATTGTTGCAAAGGCAACAGCGCAAATTAAGGCAAATAGAATATTTCCACCAATGGCTTCAGCAAGTAGTGGCGCTGCCATATTTCCACCTGGGTTCGCTGCTAAAATTTCACTCTCACCTACATAAATCGCAGCTCCAAATCCGAGAAATAGGGTTAAAATATAGAATATCCCAATTGTCCATGTCGCAGTAATGACTGATTTTCTCGCTGTTTGTGCATCTTTAACCGTAAAGAATCGCATTAAAATATGTGGTAGTCCTGATGTACCTAGTACTAAAGCTAACATGAGTGAAAGTGTACCTAATGGCTCTGTATATTTAAGTCCAGGATTTAAATAATTAGCACCGTGGCTAGTTGCTGTTTTTACCTCAGTGAACATCGCACCGATATTGAAATTGAATTGCCACAACACCATGAACGCCATAATAATCATCCCGGCCATCAATAGAACTGCTTTTATAATTTGAACCCAACTTGTAGCAAACATCCCGCCAAAGAGTACATAAATCGTCATCATCACACCGACGATTAAAACCGCAACCCAATACGGGATATCAAATAACAGTTGGATTAAAGCTCCCGCGCCGACGAGCTGAGCAATCATATAAAACAAGACAATCGTAATCGTACTAAGGGCAGCTGCTCCGCGAACTTTTCTTGCATCAAAACGGGCATTAATCATATCTGCTAACGTATATTTACCAAGATTCCGTAATGGTTCAGCTACAAGGAATAATACGACTAAATAGGCGATTAAAAATCCGATACTGTAAAAAAAAACCGTCAAAACCTTGTAATGCAATCATCCCAGCAATTCCTAAAAAAGATGCTGCTGACAAATAATCTCCTGCAATCGCTAATCCGTTTTGAAATCCGGTTAAACTTCCACCGGCTGTGTAAAAGTCACCGGTTGATTTTGTTCGTTTTGCCGCCACATATGTGACATATAACGTTAGTACAACGATTGCTAAAAATAGCGAGACAACTATTGGATCCATTGCCTATGACCTCCTTTATTTCAACTGGTCGCGAATAATTTCGTCCGCTTCCTTATCAAAAGATGCTGCCTTTCTTACGTAAATACTACTTAAAGTCCAAACCATAATAAATTGTGCAAAGGCGAAAATCCATGTCCACGAAATATCACCAATCGCTGATGTGTTTAAAAAGGTCGTATACGATGTGAAAATTGGTAATAAAAAGTAAAATATCATAAAGAAAATAACCATTGGAATAATAAATTTCCTTTTCCTTTGTAAAAACTGCTTAAACTGTGGACTACTTTGCACCTTTTCATAATCAATAACTCTCTTTTCTTTTTGTAATTGTTCTTGTGCCATTTGAACTAATCCCCCCTTCATTTGTTTGCAGATAATTATATTTATTCTGAATATTTAAGGGGTAAAAAAATGGCAAACCGTTGAAAATTTAGGTTGAATGGTTACTTACTGCAGATGAATGGTAGTACAATGGAGGTCAACATTTTTAAAACATTATCCTTTATTTCTTGAATATTTGCAAAATCATTTTACTTGCTGTTCGGCTGACCGGGATTTTCGTACGATTTTTATCTTTTAAAGTTAAGTTACTTGTACCATTAAACCATGGTGTAATTTCTAAAACATGATTAAGATTTACTAAATAGCTACGATGTGGACGAAAAAACGATTGCCCTTCTAGTTTTTTTTCAAGTTCTTGTAATGTCATACGGCTGAAAATCACTTTATCCTCTGTATGAATTTCAAGTAAACGGTTATTCGGAACAGCATAATAAATCGAATCCGGTGAAACTAAAACCATCCGCTCCCCATCATCAATTAATAATTTTGCCACCTTTAGTTTTACCGTTTCCTCCTCTATTTTTTTCGAGTTTCTTACATTCACTATACTTTTCCGCACTCGTTCCATCATCCGTCTGAACCTTTTTTCTTCAAAGGGTTTCAACAAATAGTCAACAGCTTCAATATCAAAGGCATCCATCGCATATTCATCATAGGCAGTCGTAAACACAAATAAAGGTGGATTTTCTTTCGCGTGGTTTTTAATATATCTTGCCGCTTCCAATCCGGTTAATCCTGGCATTTCAACATCGAGAAAGATCCCGTCCGGCTTATGTTCAAAATATAATTCAATCAATTGTTCACCAGTTTCTGCATGGGGAGTTACAATAATATCTTTTTCCTCTTCTAATAAATAAAGCAATTCTTTTCGTGCCATTGATTCATCTTCTGCAATCATCACACGAATTTTCATCCCATCACCCCTTCTGTTTGATTGGAAATTGGAATGGAAAAACACACTTCACTGCCGCCTTTATTTAAATTCCGAAAGTGAAGATTCGACGATTCACCTAACAAACGAATTAAACGTTGATTGACATTGTAAAGGCCTGTACCGCCATTTTGATCTGAACCAAGGGGCTTATTACCAACTATCGCCAATAGTTCTTCCGGAAATCCTATACCATTATCACGTACTGAAATTATTAATCTATCTTTCTCCCTCTTTATTACTATTTCAATTTTAGCATCTTTAATTTTCTGTTTTAAGCCGTGATTAATTGAATTTTCGACTAAAGGTTGGATTGTAGCTGGAGGTATATAAATATTAGATAAATCTTCTGGCTTACTAAAATATATTTGTAATCTTCCTTTAAATCGCTCTCGAATAATATCCCTATAAGCCTCGACATGTTCACACTCCTTTTCTAGTTCAACAACTGACTTTGAAACTAAACGTAAGTTAAATCGCATAAAACTCGCTAATTGTAATGTAATATGTCGAGCATTCGTCGGGTTTTCTCGGAACAATCCAGCTATTAATTGTAGCGTATTAAATAAAAAATGGGGATTAATTTGTGCTTGTAAATTACGTAATTCAGCATCGCGTATATTCGCCTTCAATTTTTCCGTACTTACCATATTTAATTGATCCGACAAAAATTGACCGATTCCTTGTGCCATTGTCAACTCAACTTGGGAAATATGTTCAGCTTTACGAAAATAAAATGTAATAAGATATGTTACTTGGTTATCCTCGATAATTGGAATGAAAATGGCCGCTTCTAACAGACAGTTCTTTTCTATACATTTTAATTCTGATTTTTCATAGGAAATTTGTAAATTTTTTGTTTCAAACGCTCTTATTGCACCAATTGAATTAATTTTATCCCCATTTTGATGATGGTCTTCACCGATACCTTTATGCACTAAAACCGTTCGTTGGTTAGCAACAGAAACAGCTGCTAGCTTTAATCGATCAAATAATAAGTTTGCTAGCCCTTTTGCCACATCAAGTTCTGAATCATTTTTTAAAAACGGTATGGCCTCTTTTGCAATTGTTAAAGCTTGTCTAGATGCTAACGCTGCCTCATTTTCCTGTTCACGTAATACGATACCAATCATCGCTGTAAAAATAGCAATCGCTGTACTGTTCGTTAAAATTAACGGTAAACCAATAGTATTTACAATTTCAATCATACTAATATGATCTAAATAAAAAATGAGCAAAAATTGCATATGTAAAATAGGCGGAAAAACACCGATAAATAACGCTTTAAAAGGGGATATTACCCGTTCATTGGAAAAAAATCGTGCTGTAAGTCCGGCAAGTAGACCAGTTAACGGATTAATGAGTGCATTTGCTTCCGCCCCTATCCCACCTAAAAACAACAAATGAACACCTGCTATAACGCCAGCACCGAAACCGAGTAACGGTCCTCCCAATAACCCTGCAATAACAATGGCAACAAGGCTCATACTAACAACTAAATAGTCATCTCCCACAGGAAATAAAATAAGAGAGTGGCTAATTTTCACATTTTCTTGAATGACGATCCCGACCATAGTACTAGCGATACCAAATATACCGAACACTAAAGTATGTACGAGCGACATGCTTAAACTATATTTACGATATAATAACGATTTAAAGCCAGGTGTTCTCGTCATAACAAAGGCAATGATGAGGAGAATACCGAGACGCTCGAATAGTGTAATCGTTAAATTCAACATTAGCTCTCTCCCCTTGATGAATAACCGGATTGGGCTTTAATATAAAATGAGTTAAAATCTGTTTCTTTTTGTTTTATTCGTTTTGAAAGTAGGCTCCCTAATATCCCACCTAGAAAACCAATTGGGATCGTCACAATCCCAGGATTATATAAGGAGAAAATGGCTTCTGTTTTAAACAATCCATCACTCGGATTCATTACATATGGTCCAAGAACGACAAAAATAAAGGAAGCAAGTATTCCGCTCACAATCGCTGTAATTGCGCCAACACTAGTAAAACGTTTCCAATAGATTGTTAAAACTAATACTGGAAACACACTTGATGCTGCAACTGTAAATGTCATGGAAACGAGGGATGTAACATTTATTGATTCTAAACGCAGTGCAAATAAAGTAGAAAGTAAACCAATAATGAATGCCGTAATACGAGCTGATCGCACTTGCTCTCTTTCTGTTGTTTTTCCCTTTTTTAATATATGGAAAAAAATATCATGAGAAAATGCAATTGTCGCCGAAATCGCAAGACCTGATACGACCGCAACAATCGTGGTAAACGCCACTGCTGAGACAAAAGCTAGTAAAAAATCTCCCCCTACCACTTTTGCAAGTAATGGTGCTGCTAAATTACCTGTTGGATCTTTTGCAATTAATGCCTCATAACCTAACAGTGCTACAGTTCCAAAGCCAAGTATTAATGTCATAAAATAAAAGAGTCCGATAATCCATGTTGCACTAATAAGAGATTTACGAACTTCATATGTATTACGAACTGTAAATAAACGCATTAATATGTGCGGGAGTCCTGCCGTTCCTAAAACTAAAGACAGTTGTAAAGAAAGAAATTCAATCGGTATATTAAATAAATGTCCTGGTAAGAAAAATTGCTCTCCTAAAGGGGTACCTTCTTCTACTTTATTTAAAAAAAGCGTCAAATCCCAATTAAAGTTAGATAAAACTATTAGCGTCAATAAAAAAGTACCTGACATAAGGAGAACCGTTTTAATAATTTGCACCCATGAAGTCGCAATCATCCCACCGACAACAACATAAATCGTCATTATCGTCCCTATAAGCAAAACCGAAACTGAATAATTAAGATCTAATAACAATCGAAGTAAAAAGCCGGAAGCAACAAGTTGAGGAATCATATAAAGTAAGGAAATGATAAATGTACATATCGCCATAATTAGACGCATCTTTTGTCCTGGAAACCTTGAACACACTACATCGCCTAAAGAAAATTTTCCTAATCGATGAACTGGCTCACTTACGAGAAATAACACAACGTTGTAAGAAACTAAAAAGCCAATCGAATATAAAAAACCGTCATAACCACGGAGAGCAATCATTCCGACAACTCCGAGAAACGATGCAGCACTAATAAAATCGCCGGAGATTGCCATACCATTTTGATAACCGGTCAAAGTGCCGCTAGCAATATAATATTGTTTCGTTGTCCCACTATGCTTTGCCGCCCAATATGTAATAATTAATGTACAAACGATAATATAAATTAACAATAAAAAATAGGTAGGATTCAATTTACATCTTCCCCTTTTATCGCATCCAACTCTTGTTCATCTTTTTTAGCCTTTCGATGATAGATGCTACAAAATAACCAAGTCATCGGAAATTGTAAAATTGCATATACCCAAGCCCAAGGGAGATTGAATAAAAAACTCGGTTTGTTCATGATTTCAGGGATAAAAATAAGAGATAAAGGTAGGAAAAAATAAAATAATAAAGCGAAAATCAAAATAATAAACAACCTTTTCCTTTTACGATAAATATAATTTAGAAGTTTTTCTTCCATCTCTTATCTCACCTTGATAAATAGATTTAATATTCATAATATTATCACCAAAATGATACAAAAATAAAGAACTATTGTAAAGTTGAATGATTGACTGAATAATAGATTCGTAATTTCAATGTATTTTATTTTACTTAAATTATGTATTCCTTTCCCTCACCATTTCTTTTTCTGTAACTAAACTAATTCGACATAATTAAATAAGTAAATAATACCGTTGCAAATACAACCCATCTAAACTTACTGTCTCGTTTTTTCAATATGATCACCTACAAATGTATATATGGATAACAGGCAAAAAATAGAATTACATATTTTATATATTAAAAAAAGCTATCCCTAAATACTTAGAGATAGCTTTCATAGTTGAATATTATTTAATAATATGAATTGGTGTACCTAAAGCTACTTCAGCAGCTTCCATTGCATTTTCACCGAAAGTTGGGTGAGCATGGATTGTTAATGCGATATCTTCTGCAGTCATACCAGCTTCAACAGCTAGACCTACTTCAGCAATTAAATCAGACGCATTTGGACCTGCAATTTGTCCACCGATAACAACACCGTCTTCTTTACGAACAACTAATTGGTAGAAACCATCTGTGTTGTTTAATGCTAGTGAACGACCTGAAGCTGCAAATGGGAATTTAGCAACTGTAACTTCAATTCCTTCTTCTTTTGCTTGCTCAGGAGTGTAACCAACTGTAGCAAGTTCAGGGTCAGTGAATACAACTGCTGGAATTCCTAAGTAATCAATTTCAGATGGTTGTCCAGCGATTGCTTCAGCTGCAATTTTACCTTCATAAGAAGCTTTATGAGCAAGTTGTGGACCTGCAACAATATCACCGATTGCATAAATGTTTGGTACATTTGTACGGCATTGTTTGTCAATTTCAACTAATCCACGATCAGTTAGTTTAACACCTGCTTGCTCAAGACCAAGCTCATCAGTGTTTGGACGACGACCAACCATAACGAATACGTATTCTGCAGAAACTTTTTCTTCTTTTCCACCAACTTCGTATGTTACTTCAACGCCTGTGTCGCTTTCTTCAACGCCTTTAGCCATGGCGTTCGTAATAATTTCAGCACCTTTAGCTTTGAAGTTTTTCTTCACAAGTTGTGTCATTTGTTTTGGATAGTTTCCACCTAGAATGTCAGATGTACCTTCTAAAATTGTAACTTTTGTACCAAAGTTAGCATAAACGCCGCCTAGTTCTAAACCGATAACGCCTCCACCGATAATAACAATTTCTTTTGGAAGCTCTTGTAAGTTTAAAGCACCTGTTGAGTCAAGTACACGTTTTGAGAATTTGAATGTTGGGATTTCAATTGGACGAGAACCAGTTGCAACAATCGCATTTTTAAATTTATATGTTTGTGCAGAGTTTTCGCCAATTACACGTAGTGAATTGCTATCTATGAAGAAAGCTTCACCTTTAACGACTTCAACTTTATTACCTTTTAATAAACCAGCAACTCCGCCAGTTAATTTTTTAACAACACTCTCTTTGAAAGCTTGAACTTTTGACCAGTCAACTTTCACTTGTTCAGCTGTAACACCGATTGCTTCGGATTCTTTAGCATCTAAATATTTATGACCTACGTTAATAAGAGCTTTTGATGGAATACAACCAACGTTTAAGCAAACTCCACCAACTTCATTTTTTTCTACAATCGTTACTTTTTGACCTAATTGTGCTGCACGTATAGCGGCTACATATCCCCCTGGACCAGCCCCAATAACGATTGTATCTGTTTCGATTGGGAAATCTCCTACTACCATTTTTGTAACGCCTCCATAAAGTTAAATTCTGGGTCGCACTTCCTCCACAATGTATGTAGAGTTGTAACTCTGTCTTTTACTTTACATTTAAAAGTAAGACAGAAGTTGCAAAAATTTCTCCATTCGTATTTTGTTTCAAACTCATACGCCCCATAAATAGTATAACAATATATGGAAATTTACGCACGAGTTTATGATTGAATAAACAAACAAATTAAATGTTCGAAATTGCGCAACTTCTGTCATATATATAAACGTATCAGATTAAACTTCTAATAATAGAAGTTCAGGATCGCTTAATAAACGTTTAATATGATTTAATGCACTTTGTCCTGTAGCACCATCGATTAAACGGTGATCGAAGCTTAATGATAATGCTAACATTGGTGCAGCAACAATTTCGCCATCTCTAACAATTGGTTTTTCAGCAATACGTCCTACACCTAAAATTGCAACTTCAGGGTAGTTTAATACTGGTGTGAACCATTGTCCACCAACAGAACCGATGTTAGAGATTGTAGCAGAACCGCCTCTCATTTCATCAGCAGAAAGTTTACCGTTACGTGCTTTATCAGCTAATTCGTTAATTTCACCAGCAATTGTGAACATAGATTTACTGTCTGCATTTTTAATAACAGGAACCATTAAACCTTTATCAGTATCTGCTGCAATACCGATATTGTAATAATGTTTTTGAATAATTTCTTGTGTTTCTTCATCTAATGATTGGTTTAAAGCAGGGTACTCACGTAGAGCACTTACTAACGCTTTAACAACATATGGTAAGAATGAAAGTTTAACACCTTTATCAAGGGCAGCTTGTTTGTATTTCTTACGGTGCTCCCAAAGTTTTGTAACATCAACTTCATCCATTAACGTTACGTGTGGAGCAGTAGTTTTAGATTGAACCATTTTCTTAGCAATCGCACGACGAATACCAGACATTTTCTCGCGTGTTTCTGGGTATTCAGCCGCTGGTACAACTGGAGCTTTAGGAGCTGCAGTTTCAGCTTTTGCTTCTTGCGCTGCTTGAACTGGTGCTGCTGCTTGAGTTTCAGCTGCAACTGGAGCTTGTCCACCAGTTAAGTATGCATCAATATCCGCTTTAACAACACGACCGTTTTTACCAGAACCTGCTACTAAACGAATATCTACACCTTTTTCACGTGCATATTTACGAACACTTGGCATTGCAATAACTTTACGGTTCGGATCAACGTTACCAGCTTGCGGTGCAGGTGCTGCTGCTTTTGGAGCCTCTGCTTGAGCAGGTGCTGCAGGAGTTGCTGCTTCAGCTGGTGCCGCAGTTGCTGTTCCGTATCCTGGAGCATCAAATGTGATTAAAGTATCACCTACAACTGCTACTTGTCCTTCTTGTACTTTAATTTCTAATACTTTTCCTGCTACTGGAGAAGATAATTCTACTACTGATTTATCATTTTGAATTTCTACAAGAACATCGTCTTCTTTTACTTCGTCGCCTGGTTTTACGAACCATTTTACGACTTCACCTTCATTGATTCCTTCGCCGATATCATGAAGTTTGAATTCGAATAAGGAAACACCGCCAGTTGCTGGAGCTGCTTGTGGTGCTCCTTCTTCAGCTGGTGCTTCAGAAGGAGCGTCTGCTGTTGCTTTTTCATATCCAGGTGTATCAATAGTAATTAAAGTGTCACCTACAACTGCCACTTGTCCTTCTTGTACTTTAATTTCTAATACTTTTCCTGCTACTGGAGAAGGTAATTCAACTACTGATTTATCATTTTGGATTTCTACAAGAACATCGTCTTCTTTTACTTCGTCGCCTGGTTTTACGAACCATTTTACGATTTCGCCTTCAGTGATTCCTTCACCGATATCGTGTAATTTAAATTCGAATGCCACGAATATCCCTCCTAGTGGTAGTTTTCATGTTGAACTTATTTTTATGCAAAAAAAGATGGGACGAAATAGATTCGATCAATTTCGTCCATCATTATATTTTAAATTAGAAAGTTAAAACTTTTTTCGCAGTATCAATAACGTCTTTGTAATTTGGAAGCCATACTGGTTCTGCTTGTGCAAATGGATAAACTGTATCAGGTGCTGTTACACGTAAAACAGGAGCTTCCAAACTTAGAATTGCGCGTTCGTTAATTTCTGCTATAACGTTCGCTGCAATACCTGCTTGACGTTGTGCTTCTTGAACAACAATTGCACGGTTTGTTTTCTCAACAGATTTAACAATTGTTTCAATATCTAATGGATGCACAGTTCTTAAGTCGATAACTTCTGCAGAGTAACCTTCTTTTTCTAATTCTTCTGCAGCTTTTAATGATTCATGTACCATAGCACCATAAGTAATGATCGATATATCTTTACCTTCACGTTTCACGTCAGCTTTTCCAAGTTCAATTGTGTATTCACCTTCTGGTACTTCTTGACGGAATGAACGGTAAAGTTTCATGTGCTCTAAGAAAATGACTGGATCATTATCACGGATCGCGGAAATTAATAATCCTTTTGCATCATATGGTGTAGATGGAATAACAACTTTAAGACCTGGTGTTTGAGCCATCAATCCTTCTAAACTGTCCGCGTGCATTTCTGGTGTAGCAACACCACCACCGAATGGTGAGCGGACAACAATTGGCATATCAAATTTTCCACCAGTACGGAAATGATAACGAGCCATTTGACCAGCAATGGAATCCATTACTTCATATACGAAACCAAAGAATTGAATTTCTGGAATTGGACGGAATCCTTGAGTCGCTAAACCTATTGCAAGACCACCGATACCAGATTCTGCAAGTGGAGTGTCAAACACACGGTCTTCACCGAATTCTGCTTGAAGACCTTCTGTCGCACGGAATACACCGCCGTTTTTACCAACGTCTTCCCCGAAGATTAAAACTTTCTCATCGCGTTTAAGTTCAACGCGCATTGCATCAGTTATTGCTTGAATCATGGTCATTTGAGCCATAGCTTACTTCGACTCCTTTTCTTTATAGATTTCTAGCTGTTCTTGTAAATTCGCATCTAGATTTTTACTCATAATGGAGATGAGATCAGATACTTTTTGTTTTGGAGCAGCGTCTGCTTGTTTGATTGCTTCTTTAATTTCTTCTTTAGCTTGTTCGATTACTTGTTCTTCCATTTCTTGGTTCCATAGGCCTTTGCCTTCTAGATATTTACGGAAACGAACTAATGGGTCTTTTCTTTCCCATTCAGTGTCTTCTTCTTTTGTGCGGTAACGAGTTGGATCATCACCACTTAATGTATGTGGTCCGTAACGGTATGTTAAAGCTTCAATTAATGTTGGACCTTCGCCTGCTACTGCACGTTCACGAGCTTGTTTAACTGCTGCATAAACTGCTAGTGGATCCATACCATCAACTTGGATTCCAGGAATTCCTGCTGCAACTGCTTTTTGAGCAAGTGTGCGAGCTGCTGTTTGAACGTCAACTGGAGTTGAAATTGCGTAACGGTTGTTTTGAACGATAAAGATTGCTGGTACTTTGTAAGCTCCAGCAAAGTTAATACCTTCGTAGAAGTCACCTTGAGAAGTACCACCATCACCTGTGTATGTAATAGCAACCGTGTTACCACCATTTTTCTTAATTCCCAAAGCCACACCAGCAGTTTGGACATATTGAGCACCGATAATAATTTGTGGTGGATAAATATTTAGTCCGTCTGGTATATTCATACCTTGATAGTGGCCACGAGACCATAAGAACGCTTGATATAGTGGTAATCCGTGCCAAACGATTTGTGGAATATCACGATATCCCGGTAAAATCCAGTCTTCTTTTTCTAATGCAAAGTGAGAAGCAATTTGTGAAGCTTCTTGACCTGCAGTTGGTGCGTAGAAACCTAAACGTCCTTGACGGTTAAGTGCTGTGCTTCGTTGGTCTAAGATACGAGTGTATACCATACGACGCATTATTTCTTGTAGTTGCTCATCTGTTAAATCAGGCATTGCATCAGCGTTAACGACTTCGCCCTCTTCATTTAAAATTTGAAGTGTTTGAAACTGTTGATCAATTGTTTCTAATTGTTTGTTAACATCAAGCTGTGCATTTTTTGCTTTTGATGCCATTTGTCTCTTCCTTTCTATAACAATTTTTATAATACCGGGTAACATATAGAAGTGTGTTCCTCTATAAAATGTTTCCCATTTATTCACTAAAATATCGACAAAATAAATGGAAGTTATCGTTATTGTATAAAAACCCTGTATTAATAAAAAATTAAGATTGGATTAATACAACCTTCAACATCCAAAATACAGTGTACACCATATATATCCAATTCGTCAAACACTTTTTATTATAAGATTGAAAAGCTTATTAAATATTATTTTATAAAAAGTTCAAAGTTAATATTTACAACTGTTCTATACCATTTTGCACAACTGTATTAATCGCGATATACTTTTTATTCAATTTTACCTTTTTATGAAAAAATTATTTCAGAAAAGCGTTACATTTCTCACGTTTTTTACTTATAAATTTCGACTACACAAAAAAAGACCTCCCTCGAGGACAGCCTAAAAATTTATTCATTCAGTTTATAATTTAACTCTGCTTTATTATAAAACTCAATTTTTGCTTCATTATATTGTTGTGTAAGCTGGTTGAAAGTCTCATTCAAACTATAAACTTCTTCATATACGCTATTAATTTCATCTACTTTATCTCGTAATTGTTCTAATGAAACACTTTCATCTTTTAACATATTATATAACTCTTGATCATATTGAATCCCTAACTGATATTGTTCATATAATTTACTATGGGATTCGTAACGGTGATTCATGATAGTATATAAATCATTGGCAAGCTTTTTTAACGCTTCATCTTCAACTTGCTCGATTTGTTCTTTAATTTTTGTAAATTCCTTTTCAGCTTTTTCAATACTTTCTCTTTCAAGATTTAAAAGTTCTTTTCTTTGTTCAGATAAAGCGATTGCTTCATCACTTAGTTTGTTAATTTGTTCTGTTTCTTTAAGTCCTAAGTTCAAAATCTCTTCATATAAAGCCTTTTCTTCTTCTTCTAATTGAACAAGCGGTTCTTGTTGTTCTTCAAAGCCTTTTTCTAATTCAACAACCGATTCTAATATTTTAAAAATCTCTTCTTCTTTTGACTGGCTACATCCCACTAATAATACAATAGAAATAAATAATAAAATTGCGATCCCTAATAATTTCTTTTTATTCACCCATCAAACCTCCATTTCCTCATAAACTAAATATAATGTATCTATTACAATTCTTGCAATGAAATATGCTATGAAAAATCTCTAAACTACCATTTTGTTATATTATATTCGTGGTAGAAAATGACTATCACTAGAATTTTATTCTTTTTGATAATAACTTGTTGCCATTAATAAACACATTTTTAACCAATTCACATTTTACGGAATTTTTGTTAAACTGATTTTAAAAAGAAGCTTCTTGGAGTGAGTCATGTGCTTACAATGAAAGATATTATTCGTGATGGACATCCTACTTTAAGAAAAGTTGCCAAAGAAGTACCAATGCCACCATCCGATGAAGATAAGAAAACTTTACAATTGTTAATGGAATATGTAAAAAATAGCCAAGATGAAGAAATGGTAAAAAAATACGGGCTTCGACCAGGGATTGGGCTAGCCGCACCACAAATCAATGTATCAAAAAGAATGATTGCCGTTCATGTTACTGATGAAAACGGAAAATTATACAGCTATGCCCTCTTCAACCCAAAAATTGTTAGTCATTCTGTCGAAAAGGCATATTTAGTAAAGGGTGAAGGTTGTCTATCCATTGACGAACCTCATCCAGGATTCGTACCCCGGTATGCCCGAGTTACCGTAAAAGGATTTGACATTGACGGTAAGGAAGTAAAAATTCGTGCCAAAGGTTTACCTTCTATTTGTTTTCAACATGAAATCGATCATTTAAATGGAATTTTGTTTTACGATCATATTGATCAAGAACAACCATTTAAACCAATCGAAAATGCGATACCGATTAAATAAATATTTTCTAAATTTAGAGGGAATGCTAAATGTGCATTCTCTTTTTCCCATACTCAAAATTCACACTTCGCTAATTCCACGAACCGTTCCAAAATAGCCCATGAAATATAACTCAAATTTCACATATAATATAAGTAGATAGAATAGTATCTCGATTTTTAACAAAACGTTACAATAGACGTTTCTGGAAAGATTTCGGAAGGAGTGAACCACGATGTTAAAAAAGCTTAGAAAAAAGCTTGTTGATCGTTGGAAAGAACTACTTCGTAAAAAAATGATTGCTTAATTTTCTTATTTTATAATAGTACTTGCCTCCTTTTTATAGAGGCAAGTTTCTTATCTTTTATGTTCGTATTTTTTTGATTTTTTATTTTTTTACCACAAGAAATCCGATGATTTTTGAAAATGTTTATAAAAAGGTTTCTTCTCTTTCCGATTTTATGATAATCTGTATATAAGTATATGGGTCCGGTAAAGAAAAACACTTTCTAAATATATATTTGGTGAAGTGCATTCGGTAAAGATTCGTAAATATAAAAAGTTATGTTGAAATTGTGTAAGGAGAGAGTGAAAGGAAATGATTTTTAAAGTATACTACCAAGAAGACAAGGAACAAGTGCCAGTTCGAGAACGTACAAAAGCGATGTATATCGAAGCTGAATCTGAAAATGAAATTTATGAAAAATTATTTGAAACCCCATATTTAATTGAACATATTCAACCGCTTAATGGGGTTGATTTAGAATTTGAAAAACAAAGCGGAAATTTTAAAATAACGGAGATTTAAAACATGAAAACAATTGTAAAAAACGATCAAACCGCCGTTTTTGCCCTTGGGGGTTTAGGCGAAATCGGCAAAAACACGTACGCTGTTCAATATCAAGATGAAATTATTATTATCGATGCTGGTGTGAAGTTCCCAGAAGATGAATTATTAGGTATTGATTATGTCATTCCTGATTATTCATATTTAGTGAAAAATCAAGAAAAAATTAAAGGATTATTTATTACCCACGGTCATGAAGACCATATCGGTGGAATTCCATACTTATTAAAAGAAATCAATGTTCCGATTTATGCTGGTAAATTAGCGATTGGCTTAATTAAAAACAAATTAGAGGAACATGGTTTATTACGTACAACAAAATTTTTCGAAATTAACGAAGACGATGTAATTAAGTTTAGAAAAACTTCCGTTAGTTTCTTTAGAACGACACATAGTATCCCAGATTCATATGGGATCGTTGTAAAAACACCACCAGGAAATATCGTCCATACTGGTGACTTTAAGTTTGACTTTACTCCAGTCGGTGAACCAGCAAACTTAATAAAAATGGCTGAAATTGGTAAAGAAGGAGTTCTATGTTTACTATCTGATAGTACGAATAGTGAAATGCCTGAATTCACAATGTCAGAAAGAAAAGTTGGCGAAACAATAAACGATATTTTTAGAAAAGCTGACGGTCGCATTATTTTTGCTACATTCGCTTCAAATATTTATCGTTTAGAACAAGTTGCTCAAGCAGCTATCGAACACGGTAAAAAGATTGCTGTTTTCGGTCGTAGTATGGAAGCAGCCATCGAAATCGGACAAGAGTTAGGTTATATTAATGCTCCGAAAGATTTGTTTGTAGATAGTCAACAAATTAATCGTCTACCAGCAAATCAAGTAGTCATTTTATGTACAGGTACTCAAGGTGAACCAATGGCTGCTTTATCACGAATTGCCAACGGAACACATAGACAAATTTCCATTATTCCTGGGGATACTGTGGTAATGTCATCTTCCCCTATTCCAGGGAATACAACTAGCATTAACCGAACAATTAACCAATTGTATCGTGCTGGTGCAAATGTAATTACAAGCCAATTAAATGATGTTCATACTTCAGGACACGGTGGTCAAGAAGAACAAAAATTAATGATTCGATTAATTAATCCTAAATTCTTTGTACCAATCCATGGTGAATACCGAATGCAAATCACCCATGCGAAATTAGCGATGGACTGTGGTGTTCCTGAAGAAAACTGTTTTATTATGGATAATGGTGATGTACTAGCCCTAACAAGCGAAACGGCTGAAGTAACAGGAAAGGTTCCTTCTGGTTCGATTTACATTGACGGTAGCGGTATCGGTGATATTGGTAATATAGTTCTTCGCGACCGAAGAATTTTATCGGAAGAAGGACTTGTAATCGTCGTTGTAAGTATTAATATGACAGATTTCAAAATTGCAGCCGGACCTGACATTATTTCTAGAGGATTCGTTTATATGCGAGAATCTGGAGATTTAATTAACGAAGCACAAAGTTTAATCGCCAAACATTTAGAAAAAATTATGGAACGAAAAACTAGCCAATGGTCAGAAATTAAAAACGAAATCTCTGATACATTAGGACCATTCTTATATGAAAAAACGAAACGGAAACCAATGATTTTACCAATTATTATGGAAGTTTAAAATTAATTCTTTACAGATCCATATTCAAAAAGGTGCTCAACAACGCTGCAGGTAGTTCAGCTGTTGAGCACCTTTTCATTTAATTTACATTTTGCAACATTTGCTTTTCAAATTTAGTAATATCAGTATTTGAACCTATTACAATTAAAATATCCTCTTCTAAAATCATCTCCGACGCTGGTGGTGATACGATCATATCATCATTTCTTTTAATTGCGACAATATTTAAGCCGTACCGTGCACGAACATTTAAATCAATAATCGTTCTTCCGGCAATCGCTGGATTTGCTACAATTTCAACAAGACTATGTTTATCGGACAACTCTAAATAGTCAAGGACATTCGAAGAAACAAGATTATGGGCAAGGCGTCTTCCCATGTCCCGTTCCGGATGGACAATTTGATCAGCACCGATTTTTTTCAACACTTTTTCATGGTATTCATTCAACGCTTTTGCTGTTACTTTTTTAACGCCCATTTCTTTTAAAATTAATGTCGTTAAAATGCTAGATTGAATATCATCACCGATTGCCACGATAACATGGTCAAAGTTTCGGATACCTAAGTTTTTTAAAACGGATTCATCTGTCGTATCTGCAACAACTGCCTCCGTTACAAAATCTGCATAATTATCGACAAGTTCTTCATTTTTATCAATGGCTAGCACACTCATTCCTAAATTGGAAAGTTCACGACAAATACTGCCGCCAAATCTTCCTAAACCAATTACAACAAACTCTTTGCGTCTCATAATATTGCCTCCAACAATTGATGAAATACCTTTATTATATAGCATGTTCCATAATTTACCTAATAACAATTATCTATAAATTAGTTTGTGGAAAACGTCCTTCAAAAATTAATAAACAGCTTAAAAGGATGTATTTTGAACATCCCCCTAACATACTTAAACAACATCCAACATTTTAAACTGGGCTGTTGTTAGTTTATAATACTCCCCTCTTTGCTCCATTAACTCATCATGGTTTCCTTGCTCAATGATTTTCCCGTGATCTAAAACATAAATGCAATCTGAATCACGAATCGTCGATAAGCGGTGGGCAATAATAATTGATGTTCTCCCCTTCAATAATTTCCTTAAGGCATTTTGAATTTTCACTTCAGACTCCGTATCAATACTTGCCGTTGCTTCATCAAGTATTAATATTTTCGGATCTGCTAAAAGGGCCCTCGCAAAGGAAATCAACTGTCTTTCACCTACGGATAAAATATTTCCCCGCTCCTCTACTTCTGTTTCATAACCATGGGGTAATTTTTCAATAAAGGAATCTGCACCAATTGCTTTTGCCGCCGCAATTACTTCATCATCCGTTGCATCCGGTCTACCAAAGCGAATATTTTCCATAATTGTACCGGAAAAAATAAACGTTTCTTGTAACACAATTGAGATTGAACTTCGCAAGCTTTTTAATGAAACATCACGAACGTCGTGGCCATCAATCAATACAGTCCCACTTGTAACATCATAAAAGCGACTAATTAAATTCGCTATCGTTGTTTTACCAGATCCTGTATGACCAACTAACGCTATAGTTTGCCCAGGTTTAATTTCCAAATTTATTCCTTTTAAAGCAGTTCGCTTATTATCATATGAAAAATTAACATCTTTGAATTGGATATGTCCCTCGACATTTTTTAATTCGACTGGATTTTTTATTTCTGCCACAATTGGTCTTTCATCTAAATACTCAAAAATCCGTTCAGAAGAAGCCATCGCCATTAAAAGCTGATTATATAATTGGCCGAGTCGGGAAATTGGCTCCCAAAACATGCCTAAATAAAAGGCAAAGGAGACAAAAATCCCAATACCTATATCTCCAGATTGAATTAATTTCACTCCAAACCAAATAAGTACAATCGTCCCAATAGCATTTGTCAGTTCAACTAAAGGACGAAACATCGAATTTTTCTTAATCGCATAACGGAATCTCTCCAACGTATCTGTGTTGATTCCGTCAAAAAAGGCCATGTTTTCTCGTTCTTGTGTAAATGACTGTGTAACACGAATTCCTTGTAAAGACTCATTTAAATGTGAATTGAGCTTAGATTGAACGATAAGAACATCCTGCCATGAACGACGAATATTTCTTCTCAGTTTCGTTGTAATGAAAAACATGAGCGGTAAAATAATCATGACTGCAATCGTCAACATTGGACTAAGTGAAAACAGTATGACAATAATTCCTACAAGCATAATCATATCCATTAATAAATTTATGATCCCGCTCGTAAATAAATCTTGTAGTGAACCTGTATCATTCATAATTCGTACTAGAATCGATCCTGCTGAACGATTATCGAAAAAGTTGTTCGAAAGACCTTGAACATGGGTAAATAAATGTTTACGTATATCGTAAATTACATTTTGCCCAAGTTGATGGGTCCAGCGAATGCGATAATAATTGGCGATATATGCAATTAAGTAAAGGGCACCAACTAGAACAATTAATTGCACAAGTAAATCCGCATCTTTATTGTAAATCGCCTTTTCTAAAATTAAGTAACCAATTATAAGTGGTATAGCAAGTCGAATAACAGTATTGATTAATACGACTATGATTGATTTTGGTAGTAAGTTTTTTGAATACGGTTTTAAATATTGTAAAAGTCGTACTAACTGTTTCCAGTTAAACGGCTTTTCAATTGCCGTCTCTTGGGAATAACGAAAACGGTTCATCACATTTGGATTTATGTTATTACGGTGATTCCCCTGTTTACTCATTATTTATTCACCGCCTGTTGTAGTATCTTAATTTGATCTTTATATTGAATATTGTAAATCCGCTCATACGGTCCACCATTATGAATTAGCTCTTCGTGTATACCACGCTCAACAATTTCTCCTTCATCAAACACAAAAATTTGATCCGCATGTTTTATGGAAGAAATTCTATGAGCGATAATAAATGTTGTTCGGTCTTTCATTACTTCTTGCATCGCCTTTTGAATAGAAAATTCCGTTTCCATATCGACCGCGCTTGTCGCATCATCAAGAATTAAAATTTTCGGATTCATACAAATAGCCCGGGCAATGGAAATTCTCTGTCTTTGTCCTCCAGATAGCCCCATCCCTCGCTCACCAAGTAGCGTGTCATAACCGTCTGGTAATTCCATTATAAAATCGTGTGCATCCGCTCGTTTTGCCGCATCAATAATTTCTTCCATCGAAGCATCCGGATTTCCGTAGGCAATATTTGCCTTTATTGTTGATGAAAATAAAAATGGTTCTTGTAATACAAAACCAATTTGCGAACGTAACGTATATAAATCATATTCTTTTACATTACGACCATCGATTATTACTTCCCCTTCTGTTACGTCGTAAAATCGAGTGATTAATTGGGTAACACTTGTTTTTCCGGAACCTGTTGCACCAATTAGACCGACGACGCTTCCCTTCGGAACATGGAATGAGATATTTTCCAGTGCCGCTTTGTCATCTCCCCGATATTTCAATGTTACGTTGTTAAAAGTAACTTCACCTTGAATTTCAACATCCTTTATCGGGTTATTGTGCTCTTTAATTTCATTCGGCTCTTCTAATATTTCGACTAAACGTTCGCCTGAAGCTTTCGCTTGGGAAAACATATTAATAATAAAACCTAAGTTCATAATTGGCATGATAATGTACCCAGTTAAGCTGTAAAAAGCAACAAGCTCTCCAGGATTAAGTTCGTTATTTATTACTAAATAGCCACCATAGGAAAGCAAAAGAACGATACAAACATTGCCGATAAACTCCATTAACGGAAAATACTTTGCCCAAATATTTGAGTTGAAAATATTTTTATCACGAAAATCTAAGTTAAAATCGTGGAAGCGATTAATCTCGAATTCTTCTTTAGACAACGATTTTACAGTTTTAATTCCGCTCACATTCTCTTGTACCTTCGTGTTTAATCGACCAAAAGATCTTCGTACTTCTCGGAAGGCTGGATGAACTAGCTTATCAAATTTTTTTACGACGACAATTAAAAACGGTAAAGCTAATAATGTGACAATCGTGAGCTTTACAGAGTAAGAAAACATGACGATCATGCTAATGCCGACAAATAAAACAAATCGAATCGCCTCTGTAAAACCGAAGGATAGAAAGTGACGAAAACCTTGAACATCAGCTGTAAGTCGTGACATTATATCCCCTGTTTTTGCATTGTCATAATAGCGAAATGGCAGATATTGCAATTTTTCATAAAGCCGTTTACGTAGTTTATACATCGCAATAATGCCAAACATATCCCCATTATATTGCTGAATATAAGTCGTAACTCCTTTAATTACCATTAATAAAAAATAAAATATAACTAAATATGGAATTAAATTATAGCTACCAGCAATAATCACTTCATCAATTGTTTTTTGTAATACGATTGGATAAATAAGAGTTATTGATGTTGTGATTATTAAGAATACAATCGAGATGAAAAAATACCTCTTATGCGTCCAATAAAACTCTTTTAACTTTTTAAATGTGTCCAAATGTAAATTCCTCCCCTGTTGAACCCTATAATTAACATATAATTAAAAATATAACGGTTTTCGAAATAATTTTCTACCTATTTGTTTGTTTTTTTTATTTTTCTTAAAAATAAAAAATAGGAGTTATCACAAAAAAAGAGACTGCCTCGCACCTGCAAGACAGCCTATCTTAATCAAAAATACGAAAGACATATTAAACTTGTTCCTTTAAATAATCACGAATTACATCAATAAAGGCACTTACATGTCTTAATTGAAACGCTTTATTATAACCTAATAACCATGTATCACGACCAATTGGTTCATCGTTTTCGTTTTTTAACGGGATTTTGTGTAAATTTCCTTCAATACCGTGCAGCGTAATTTCCGGTAAAATCGCATAACCTATCCCGTTTAACGCCATCTGTTTACATGTTTCAATTTGATCAACGACGATGACACGCTTCGGATTCGTTTGAAAACGACGATGCCACCAATCTTGAATTTCTTGATAATAATTGGAATCACTTTTAAATTGAATAAACGGACGATCCGTTTTAATGACATCATCAATATTTTTAATTTCTTTATCAACTAAAAATAAATGGTCACGGAATAAAAACCGTTTTTCACCTTTCCAATCCGCTGTTCCCCGAATAATACCGATATGCACTTGATCATCATAAACGGCCTTTAAAATTTCACTACTCCATCCAGTAATTAAGGAAATTTTCGCATGAGGATATTTTTCCACAAACCGCTTCAAAACCTTTGGTAACCAATTTTGACCAACAATGGAAGCACAAGCAATTTTTAACGTTCCGTGTACTTCCGATTCCAACGCTTGAATTTCTTCTCTAACTAACTCTTCCTTCGCCAATACTTCGTTGGCAAAGTAAACAATCTTCTCCCCTTCAGGAGTTAACGTTAACCCTTTATGAGAACGTATAAAAATTTTTGTTCCCCAATCCTTTTCAATCGACTGCAAACGTTGCGATAAGGCGGGTTGAGTGACAAACAGTCGTTCTGCCGCTTTTCTCATATTCATTTCTTTTGCTAAAACAGATAACAACTCTAATTCATTTAAGTTCATTTTCAACACCTAATTTATTTTTTTAATACAACAAGCTTATTTTATCATCATTTTTCCATCATGGGTAAAATATGAACATTCCACTCATAAATAAAAATAGTCTCTAATCTAGAGACCACGAAACAAGTACTAATTTTTCTTATAAATAAAACTGTTTAACTGTTTCAATACCGCGCTTCTTGTTAATAAACCTTCAAAATAGCCTTCATCATTAACCGCACATACAAATGGTAAATTTATTAGAAGTCTTAATCCTTTTCTAACCGAATCATTTGTATTTAAAATCGGAATATCTTTGTTCATGACATCTTCTACTGCAATCTTATCTAACTTTTCAAATTCAATCCGTTCCATCCCCATAATTGCATCGAGTATTAACGGGGTAGAAATTAAGCCATGGAGTTTATATTGAGGATCTAATACAGGAATACCTGTATAGCCAGTTTTAGTTAATACGAGCAATGTATGTTCTAAGTTATTTCCGATTTGTACATGGGCAACTCTTTCAGAAGGAATCAACAAATTGTCTATACTTCGATCAAGAAAATCGCCAGTTTGTAAATCAATCATAGGCAAGTCTCCCATCTTGATTTTTCCTTAGCAAATATATTTTAACATAGATTGGTATTTCTTGCCTTTAAGAAGGGAGTTAATACTGTCTACAATTTATTACAAATTTCGCCATTTATCCACAATTAAGCTTCCGGTTGTAGCAACTCATAAATCTCAATCGCCGTCATATCGATATCATCGAATTGGAAGGTATCGGTTTTTCCATCTTTATTATAAACCTTTAGCTCAAAGGAGTTTGTTTTTGTATAATAATTCACTTTACATTTTCTAACACCGTTTTGTTCAAAATAACGTTCTGTATCTTCTTCCGCTTCTTGCATATTTTTTAAACGAGATAAAATTCCTTCTAATAATGACATGTCATTTCCTCCCAAATTAAAAATCAACAAATTTACATTCTTTTCAAACTGTAGCAATTTTAGTACAATCAGTCATATAAACAGCTAAGGAGTGATAAAATGGAACGAATAGTTATATATA
Organism: Pallidibacillus pasinlerensis; assembly: GCF_009996845.1. Lineage (GTDB taxonomy): Bacteria > Bacillota > Bacilli > Bacillales > Caldibacillaceae > Pallidibacillus > Pallidibacillus pasinlerensis. The sequence continues at coordinate 28,089 of NZ_JAACYS010000014.1, forward strand.
CACAACCAGATTGTCCACCATGTGAAATTACGAAAAGATATTTCCAAGATCAAAGAATTGAATACATTGAAAAAAATGTAAGACAAGATAAACAAGCATACAACGAATTAGTTAAAAAATACAAATCATACTCAACACCGACAGTCGTTATCGGTGAAAAAGTGTTTTCCGGGTTCAAATTAAATGAAATAGAGCAAGAACTTTTCGGAAAAAACTCTTAAGAAAATCTTTTCCAATCATAATTTTCCACACAAAAAGAAGTCTATACAATTAAATCAAATTAAAATTCTTTTCTTGTTCAAAATAAAGGAGGATCACAAGACAACTATTTGCTTTTTATTGTTTGATACAGATCCTCCACTGCTTTTCTAATTGTTCGATCTCGTTGATAACCCGTACTTGATACGGTATAATCATTCAAAGTCGCAAACACTTTTCCTCGAGAGCCTGCATGGTAAAAACCATATATATATATTTTGCACAAACCAATTGGTGTTGGAACAAGCATGATTTCAAATTTTTTCATTTTATACTCCTGCATTATTATTTTTAAATCAACTACCTATTACATTATAAATACTTCAATACAAATACGTAAAGTAATTTATTTTTTATTAATCTATTTTATAGAAAACGAACTAATGCAAACAGAAAAATATTTTGATAATATAAAGTTAAGAGTTGATACGATGGGTAGAAAAATTTCAAGAAGAAGCTTTTTGAAACAAGTGGGCAAAGTATCTATCGCTTCGATCGTAACAGGAATCATAGGACATTGTTACATAAAACATATCGAACCAAAATGGATTGAAATTACACATCATCCGATTCATCACCCACTAATTCCACCGAGCTTTAATAATTTTAGAATCATTCAATTTAGTGATACTCATCTAGGTTTTCATTTGGACTTTGACCAATTTGAAAAAATCATTCAAACAATTTCTAATCAATTTGCAGACTGTATTATTTTTTCTGGTGACCTAGTAGATAATTTATTATCCTTTTTCGAATTTGAGCATGTCATTCTTTTATTAAGTCAATTACAAGCTCCCTTCGGAAAATTTGCAGTATATGGTAATCATGATCACGGCGGTTGGGGTACGGAAAAATATGCAGACATAATGAGAACATCAGGTTTTACCTTATTACGAAATGAATCTGTTTCTATTGTGAATGGTAGTGATGAGCAGATTACTTTAACGGGAATTGATGAACCAATTTTAGGTAAACCCGACATTGAAAAAGCTGTAAAAAATAATCCTACCGAACAATTTACAATTTTAATTTCCCATGCGCCTGATTTAGCAGATGAAGTGAAAAATTATCCCGTTCATTTGCAAATAAGTGGGCATACCCACGGTGGACAAGTCCAAATGCCCTTTGTTGGACCGATTATCACACCGCCAAAGGGGCAAAAATATACAGATGGATTTTATGAAATAACGGACAATTTTTCATTATATGTCAATCGTGGACTTGGTACAACGAGGCTACCCTATCGCTTTTTGTCCCGTCCTGAAATAACACTTTTTACCCTTCATAATAAAAATTAAAGGAGGTAGGCAAATGGGATCTGCCCAGAAAACTTCTACTGATTTCCCTGTTGATACGTTAGCAAAAGCACTCTTTATCGTAAACCGCCATGCAAAAACGGCTCTTGATTCAAAATTTTTATATTCATTGAAGCATGCCGCAATAAAGATAATGTTAGAAGAAGGTAAAGCAAAGAAAGTTGGCCTCCATTTTTCAAGAAATCCACGTTTTAGCCAGCAGCAATTGGTTGTCCTTGTCTCTTGTGGCAACTACTATTTTCACATCCCTCCAACAAAAGAAGATATCCAAAATTTAACGAATCTCGGTAAGTTAGATGATAATGTTCGTAACCCGAAGACAGTGTTTCCTTTAAAGGAAGCGAAGCGTGTTTTGCAAATTTATACTGGATTAAAACCGCCAAAACAAACGCGTCATTCGCATAGGAAACCGCGCTATCAAAAGCCAGTCTTTAAACGGTTAGGTGAATAATCCATCCCTTCTTTGTCATACATAATTATTTTCATAAGAAAATGGGCTCACATCCTGTGACCCATTTTTAATTTACTATTTATTAGTTGCAAAATTTTCCAATTTCCGTGATGAATTTGTGGTAGGATTATTTTAAAATTAAGGTTTAACGGAGTAGTAAAATGAAACAATTTCTTATAAGGTTCTCGTTCTTTATTAGTATTTGGGTTCTGTTTTACTTTTTTGAAGAATCCAATGTTACGACCACTAAATTACTTATAACGTGTTTTATCATTATTTTGTACTTTTTCTTACCAGTTACAAAATTCCCTTCCATTCATTATTGTTTACTTCACAGCTTGACACTTCTATTTTATTTCCACACTGCAACTAGTAGTTCATTAGCTAACTTCTTGTTATTTTTCTATTTTGCCATAGAGGCAATGTTTAAATTAAAAAGCAATCTTTTTAAGATGTTAATAGCATCAACATTCGGAGCATACCTTCTTATAACTTTAATTTTGGGACCGTTTGATCTTGATAAAACCATTATCCTCGGTGTTTTCTATTTTGTTGTTATAAAAGCAAATGAAACCGTCAATAATAATTGCTCATTGAAAGTAGATTTTCGCTCATAGAAACAGATTTTTACATTTTATTAGTCGTATTCGCTCATTGATTAAAAAAAGTCGCTCATAGAAGGTACACATTCGCTCATAGAAACAGATTTTTACATTTTATTAGTCGTATTCGCTCATTGATTAAAAAAAGTCGCTCATAGAAGGTACACATTCGCTCATAAAAATCCGATTCGCTCTTAGATTGAAAAAGTCGCTCATTGAAATGTGCAAATCGCTCTTTAAATTGACCAAGTCGCTCTTAAAACTTAAGTTTTCGCTCATAGAAAGTGAGAAAGACCCTTTAAATGGTTAAAATTACAAAAAACAGAAAAGCTTTTTTAAAGAACATATTAAATATCTCTGTATTTTCGCCCCAGCATTAATATTTAACGAATAAATATACTCATTTTTTCATCTTCTCAAAAAAAAACCAACCACATCCTCCTGCGGTTGGTCAAAACCATACAATATAAACAAATTAAACATCCCAATATTTATATAAAGCTTGTGTTCCGCTGTTTTCTTCACCTTGGGCAGCGAGTTTTTCATACATTTCTTTTGCAAGGGCAAGACCCGGTAAATCTATACCCATTTTTTCAGCTTCATTTAGTGCAATGGTCATATCTTTAATAAAATGTTTAATGAAAAAGCCGGGTGTGTAATCTTCTTTCAATATTCTTGGTGCATAGCTCGACAGTGAAAAACTTGCAGCTGCACCGGTTGAAATTGTATCAACGACCTTTTGTACATCAAGTCCTGCCTTTTTCGCATAAACTAACGCTTCACAAACCCCGATCATTCCAGAAGCAATTGCGACTTGGTTTGCCATTTTCGTATGTTGTCCTGCACCAGCTTCACCTAAATATGTAATGTTTTTCCCCATCACTTCAAATAACGGTAAAACATAATCAAAGGCATCTTTATCACCGCCGACCATAATTGCCAGACGTGCTTCCCGAGCTCCGATGTCACCACCTGAAACTGGCGCATCTAAAACAAAAATGCCCTTTTTCTTTCCTTCTTCATACAACTTCTTCGCTAATGATGGAGAGGAAGTTGTCATATCGACAAAATATGTACCCTCTTTACCATGCGTAATTAATCCGTTTTCTCCTAAATATGTCTCCTCCACATCTTGCGGAAAGCCGACAATCGTAAAAACAATTTTAGCTTGTTCCGCCACCTCTTTCGGTGAATCTGCCCAAATTGCGCCTTTTTCTACTAATTCATCTGCTTTTGCTTTTGTTCGATTGTATACATATAACGGATAACCTGCTTTTAGAATATGCCCTGCCATACTTTTTCCCATTACACCAAGGCCGATAAACCCGATTGATGGTTTGTCTGCAACTGTCATTTTCCATCCTCCCCCAATTCTCAATTTATTTATATTTTACCATATCACTTTTTCCATTACGAAAAAGAGGCATCCATTTCAAGGACCCCTCTACTTATTTGCTTTTATACTGATTTAACAATTCTTCAGTTGGATTAATATGTACTTGTCCCGTTTCCCCATCTAAAATAAGTAAATCCCCGTTTAAAATTTCGGTAGTCGCACAATTTGTTCCGATAATGGCCGGTATATGTAAAGACTGTGAAAACAAACTTACATTCGAAAATTGAAAGTCATAGTCAGTAACAATACCGATACAATATTTTCGGTTAAACTGGCTAGCAACAATCGGAGAAAAGTCTTCTGTAACAAGAATGACTTCTTCCATAATTAAACTATGATTTAGAATGGGTTTATTTTCTAAACAAGCAAGCAAAATATTTTCGGCTTCTTGTAAAAATGTAACATCAACTTCGTCTTTTAAATGACTAAAGGTTTCCATAACTTCCTGTATCGCAAATTCCGCATTTACATGATCTACTTCAATCACCTGTTTTATAGAATCTATCAATTCACGATTTTGAAAAAGTAAAAGCAAGTCTTCATAAATCGGCTTTTCTTCGTCGAAAAACGTCTGGATATATTCCTGAACATTTTTCACGAACTGTATAGCCTCATTTATACTTACGAACAATCGCTTCACTTGTTCATCCGTATCAGTGACGATTCGCTTAGTATAGTCAACCCTTCTCTTTTTAACACAATAAGCCTTGCCTATTACAATTTTTTCGGAAGTTGGAATACCTTTAATCCAAGTTGACATTATTCAGCAAGTTCCTCATCTTTTAATAATTTTTCTAAAGATGCCATTGCTAATTCTTCGTCAGTACCGTCAATTGAAATTTTAATTTCAGAACCACCTGGGATACCTAAAGACATTACACCCATGATTGATTTTAAATTAACGGTTCTATCTTTATACGTTAAAGAAATTTCTGATTCAAATTTACCCGCTGCTTGAACTAATAAAGTTGCTGGACGAGCATGAATCCCTGTTTGTGAAATTACTGTATATGTTTTTTCAATCATTTTTTCTCACTCCTCCTAAAATGAAATCAATCTTAAAGTAAATTTTTTGAATTAATACATAACTCTAATTTAGTATTATAACATATCTTATCCGCTTTCACCTTAATTAAGTTATCTTTTTGTAAAAAAATTCAATATGTAACAAATTTGAAATTTTATTTCAAGTTTACCCTCACTTTCCTATTCGATACGTTATTTTTCCCTTTATCGTCCATATTTATTGCGTTCACATTTTCTTAAAAATAAAAACTGACTCAAATTGAGTCAGTTTTTAAAACTATTTTGCAAATACGTGATTACCAATTGTAATTGTTACTTCTCTTGTCGCCACGTAATCACTAGTTGATGTTTTCGGATTGTAGAAAAAGATGGAACCATTTCCTTGACCGCGAAATGCTAAAGCTTCCTTCACCGCTTTAACCGATTCTAAATCTGCTGGTAAGTTAATTTGACCATTAGCTACCGGTGTAAATGCGTAATAGCCATGATCTATTGCGTAAATTACTTCAGAAATTGTATTCGGAAAATCAGGGTGATCGACACGGTTTAATACGACCGTCGCCACCGCCACTTTTCCTTCATACGGTTCACCTTTTGCTTCCGCATTAACTAATCGAGCTAATAAATCTAATTCTTGTTGAGAAATTTGTTCAGGAATCGTTAATTGTTGACCTGGATAAATTAATGAAGAGTTTAATTGATTCCTAGATTGAAGTTGAAGTACAGGAACGCCATAAGTTTGGGCAATTTTATATAATGAATCGCCCGTTTTAACTGTATAATTCGTTGCTGCTTCTGTATGATTAATAGGTAAAATAGAAATCATCGTACCTAACGCTAATGTTGCAATAACACCTTTTTTAAGTTTTTTAAACATATTGCACCTCCAAGTTTTTTAAAGCACATAATTAGCCTAACAACGAATCTAGCAACAATGCAATAGTTGAAACTTGGAAATGCAACCATTATTTTTCCAATGAAAATTACATTTTAACTTCTCGGTTCATCTAAATACCTATAAAGGACATTTCCACCGCGTTTCGCAACTCCACGAAAATGTTTAAAGTCAGGGCGTCTAACTAATACATTCCGGAAAACTTCAAAATCCTCTTTTGCAACGGTGTATTCAGGCAACTGTTTCGCTGCTAATTGATCCAATATTTCCTGTGCCTTTTGCTCATCCATGCTCTGTCCCTCCTGTATTTAAATGAATTATCAAAAAACATTTGAAATTCACTGAAATATTCCCTTTACATTTTTCTAATAATATAGCAAACTAGTATTTAATTATAAATAAAGTAAGGAGAGAAGTAAATTGAAAAAGAAAGCTACTGTTGGAAATGTAATCGAATTCAAAAATGGTTTGCGCGGAGTTGTTGAAAAAGTTAACGAGAATTCTGTAATCGTTAATTTAACATATATGGAAAATTTCCATGAACTTGATTTAAATGAACGCACTGTCGTTAATCATAAAAATTATAAAGTTATTGCTGATTCAATGTAAGCGTTACCTTTGCATCGTAATTAGTACCTCTTTTCACTTGAAATATAATAAATTTATCCGAAGGAATGTAACCGTTTTACCGTTTACGTTCCTTTATTTTTTACGAATGAATCATAATTTTCGAATAAAACTAAAATATAAAGCGTTTTACTTTCCTATCTTTTTCAATCAGACCGTTTATGTTAAAATGTTATCTGAGTTTGAAAGGAGAAAGTTAATTTATGAAAAAAGCCTTCACCGATTGGAAATTTCTTTTAGGACTAGTTTTAGCAAATGCACTTATATACTTTGCTTATAATCAAGGTAAAGTATTTTGGTATATACAAACTGGTTCAATGTTATTTTTAATCTCATATGCGATATTAAATGAAGATGTAGATGACCGCATTTCCCTAGGTCAATATTTGTTTTATGGACTATTATCCGGTGCTGCACTATACGGTGTCTTTTGGCTCGGTGACCTGTTACTTAACTTGTTAAATTTCACATCATTGTCAAATCAAGTAACAAAACTATACAATAAATTTTCACCGGACGCGATTTGGCATTATATCGCCTTAATTTTAATTATTGTACCAGGTGAAGAATTTTTCTGGCGCGGATTTATTCAAAAACGTTTATTAGCTTCAACCGGTGTTTGGACAAGTGTCATCGTATCTACTGTTTTTTATAGTATCGTTAGCTTATATTCTGGATACATATTACTAGGCATTGCTGCTTTAATTTGTGGATTTGTTTGGGGAACGCTTTACGCTTGGAAAAGAAGTTTGCCCCTTGTGATTATATCCCATTTAACGTTCAACTTGTTACTGCTCGTCTTTTTCCCAATTGTATAAAACAAAGGCTGCCAAAAGATCTACTCACGAAAAAATGTGAACTGAACCTTTTAGCAGCCTTTTTTATTTAATAACAAGAATAAGTAAAAATGCTAAACTAATATATCCGAACAATGGATACAGCGTACTAAGTAAAGTACTATAATCAACAATACTTATGCAATAAGCTACTGCCAGAATACATGTAGCAATAACAAGCGAACCGCCACTTGTCCCCTTTCGGATAAACCGCTCCAATCCATACACATTCCCAATAACCGAAGTAAAAATTTCCCCATAAATAATAAAAATATAGATTAAATAAACTATAGGTGCCAATGTTTCCATCATAACGGCCATAGGAATATGATAGTTAGTTACTCCTGGCAGTTGAACAAGGGTTACGTGACTTGCGATTAATATAATTGTTAAGGCAGCACCGCCGAGGATACCTCCCCATTTCACAACTTTTTCATCACCAATTTCATTTGCAGCTGGTACGAGTACAGCCGTGGCAAGGCTAATATTAAATGCTGCATAGGCAAAACCACTACTTATGACTCCAAAGGTAAACCGCTCTGCAAACATAACGTTTGGCCAAAATTCTGGTAGTTGAAAAGAAAGATAGGCTAACATTAAACAAAAAGTAATTAAAACAGGAACGACAAATGAATTAACGAGAACGAGACCGCTCGTCCCAATTGTTAAAACGATTAAAGTTAGAAAAATCGTCACGAATACACCAAGTTGTTTTGGTAAAAGTAATTGTTCTTCAAATACACTCCCGGAACCAGATAACATGACGGCGGAAACACCCAGCAACATAATAAACATGATGACATTAATGATTGGTGTAATGTAAGGACCAAACATATACAAATTTAATTGATGGAAACTTTTCGCCTCTAATCGAATCGCAAGCAGCATAATTTTGACACCAAACCAAATAAAACATAATCCAGCAATAATAATTCCGATTAACCCATATAAACCATATTGCGAGAAAAACTCAACTATTTCCCTCCCTGTAGCAAACCCAGCACCTACGATCGTTCCGACATAAACTGAGGCTAATTGGAAAGATTTTTTCCATTTCAATCCCTTCGCCTCCTTTGCCTACTTTTACGTGACGGAACATATATTTTCTCCCAATCTACAAACTTGTCCAAAATGGCTTCTGCTTCCATCATATGCAAGACCTAAATAATAAAGAACTTCTCACGCTTTTAAAGATTTTTTTGCATAACACTTGAAAGTCAAATTAGGTCAAATTATAATATAGGTGAAAGAAAGTCAAAGATAGTCAAGGTCAAAACAAGATAAAAAGAGGAGGTTAGATTAAATGCTTTGTCAAAAATGTCATAAAAACAATGCGAATATCCATCTAACATTAAATCTAAATGGTCAACAAGTTGAATATACTTTATGCAATGATTGCTATAAACAAGAAAGAGCGAATTTTGATTCATCAGTTAAAAACATGTTTAATGAGCCTTTTAGTAATATGTTCGGTGGTTTTGCCGACGCCTTCGGTGGTCAAGAAACAAATGGTCAAAAGGGAGTTAAAACAAAAACAATGCAACATTCTCGAGGTGGCGGAGGATTTCTTGATCAATTCGGTAAAAACTTAACGGACGAAGCACGAGAAGGTAAGTTAGATCCGGTTATCGGCCGTGACAAAGAAATCGAGCAAGTTATTGAAATTTTAAACCGGAGAAACAAAAATAACCCTGTTCTGATCGGAGAACCAGGTGTTGGTAAAACAGCTGTTGTGGAAGGACTAGCCCTAAGAATAGTAAATGGCGATGTTCCATTTAAATTACGTAACAAAGAAGTATACTTATTAGACGTCTCTTCCCTTGTTGCAAATACGGGGATTCGAGGACAATTTGAAGCACGTATGCAACAACTAATTACGGAATTGCAAGAACGCAATGATATCATCTTATTCATCGATGAGATTCATTTAATTGTCGGAGCAGGTTCTGCAGAAGGTTCGATGGATGCCGGAAATATTTTAAAACCAGCCCTTGCCCGTGGTGAAATGCAGTTAATTGGGGCAACGACATTAAAAGAATATCGACAAATTGAAAAAGATGCCGCTTTAGAACGTCGTTTCCAACCGGTTCAAGTACACGAACCAACAATTGAAAATACAATTCAAATTTTAAAAGGGTTACAAGGCCGATACGAAACTTATCATAATGTGAAATACACAGAAGATGCGATCAATGCTTGTGTCCAATTATCAAGTCGCTATATTCAAGACCGCTTTTTACCAGATAAAGCAATTGACTTAATGGATATTGCCGGCTCTAAAGTGAATTTAACATCATCTACATTAACACCAGAACAAATTGATGCACGTTTACAACAGATAAAGCTTGAAAAAGAACAAGCACTAAGCTCGGAAAATTATGAACTTGCAGCTAAACTACGGGATGAAGAAAAAGAGTTAGAACATCAACGTGTAAATGCAAAAGAAGCTGGTGAACCAATTGTTGATATTTCCATCATCCAACAAATTATTGCTGAAAAAACAGGCATTCCACTCGGAAAACTGCAAGAAGATGAACAAGAAAAACTGAAAAATCTAGAACAACAACTTGCTGCAAAAGTAATTGGACAAAAGGAAGCAGTTGAAAAAGTGGCAAAAGCAATCCGTAGAAGTCGTGCTGGCTTGAAAGCGAAAAACAGACCAATTGGCTCCTTCCTCTTTGTCGGACCAACGGGTGTTGGTAAAACAGAATTAGCAAAAACGTTAGCGGAAGAATTATTCGGTACGAAAGATGCGATGATTCGTCTTGATATGAGTGAATATATGGAAAAACATAGTGTGTCAAAATTAATCGGTTCACCTCCAGGCTATGTTGGTCATGAAGAAGCAGGACAATTGACTGAAAAAGTCCGTCGTAATCCTTATAGCTTAGTATTACTAGACGAAGTTGAAAAAGCCCATCCAGATGTCATGCACATGTTTTTACAAATTTTAGAAGACGGTAGATTAACCGATAGCCAAGGTAGGACTGTAAGTTTTAAAGACACAGTCATCATTATGACAAGTAATGCCGGTCAAATGATAAAAAGCGTGCAAGTAGGTTTCGGTGGTTCTGATTCAGATGATAAAGGGGAAGTTATTGAAAAATTACGCGATTACTTTAAACCAGAATTCCTAAACCGCTTCGATGCGATTGTTGAATTTAAGCCACTAGAAAAAGAGCATCTATTACAAATTGTCGATTTAATGCTTGAAGAAGTAAGTGAGCAACTTCAAGAAGAAGAAAAGCAACTTACGATTACGGATGAAGTAAAAGAAAAACTTGTCGAATTAGGTTATAACCCACAATTTGGCGCAAGACCATTACGTCGTACTATTCAAGAATATTTAGAAGATAAAATTGCCGATTACATTATTGACGAACCAAATGTCACACAATTAAAAGCAGATGTAGTTGATTCAGAAATAGTCGTATCTGGAAACTAAGACTTGAAAAAATAAGGGACTGATAGATTGAGCTTTTGCTAAAATGACGCTCTCTACCAGTCCCTACTTTAAAAACAAAAAGATTTTCCAATTCTTTCATTTTTTCACACCTGCAAATTTCCTTCTTCATGTAAAAAAGAATTGGAAAATCCTCTACTAAATTCCTATCAAATTTTTCAAGTAGCCGTCGTTCTAAAAACCGTTAAAAAATATATATTAAAACTAACCGATTAATTAAATTAAATTAAATTAAAACCGAATTTCTTTCAATTTGAGGATAGTCGTTCATTCTAGGTTTACGAAAAAAACGCATGTATTTGTTTAACAGCCTGTCCAACTCCTGACTAGATTTTAAAGTTTCTTCATCTGTAAACCCATATTTTTCGGCAGCGGCGATCATTTTCTCTCTCTTTTCCTTAATCTGTTCCTCAAGATCTTGTTTGTTTTTTTGTGTATTCACTTTTAATCCTCCTACTTCTACCTCAATAGAACTCTTTACACATTTAATCAAATTTAAAATCGAAAGTAAATAGAATCGGCAAAAGTAGACAAAGTTCGCTAACAAAAAACTTTCGACAAAAAAAACGGTTATTAGTCAGCATTTTTCTTCTTTTTTTTCAATGGGAGAAAGATTGAAAAGGTTGTCCCTTTATTCATTTCACTTGCTACTTCAATCTTCCCGTCATGTTCTTTTATAATTTTGTAACTAATCATTAAACCGAGCCCTGTTCCCTTTTCCTTCGTTGTATAAAATGGTTCACCAATACATTTTAGTTTTTCTTCTGAAATCCCTTTTCCGCGATCTTCAATTACGATTTTTACCCACCGATTATTCGGTCTTGAAATGGAGACCGAAACAATTTTTTCAGCAGTATTATTTTCTACCGTTGCCTCAATTGCGTTTTTAATAATATTGATGAACACTTGTTTAATATGATTCGGTTCACAATACGTATTCAGTTCATCCTTCTCATAAAAGGTACGGAATTCTACATTATCCATTAATGCTTGCGGTGACAATAACTCCAAAGTCTCTTGCATAATTTTAATGACGTTGAAAACTTTATAGTTTACAACTTGCGGTTTTGCTAAAACAAGAAACTCATGGACAATCGACTCAATCCGTTCAAGCTCCGACATAATAATATTAAAATACGTATCATACCCATCGATATTCCCTTTCAATAGTTGAATAAAGCCTTTTAATGATGTTAACGGATTACGAATCTCATGGGCAATTCCTGCTGCAAGTTCACCGACAACATTAAGAGTATCGGACTTTCTTAATTGTTCTTCCATTTGAATACGCTGAGTTATATCATTAAAAACGGTCAAATGGAATCCTGGTAATATGTCACGTTTTGAATACATTTCAATCGCTTTCCGCTCACCATTACCTAATTCAACTTCAAAATGTTTTTCCTTTTGATGGGCAATTAACTTAATTGCTTGTAACAACGTTATATTATTGTGTTCACTTAACTTAATTCTTTCAATTTCCTTTTGAAGGTCCCTTTTATTTTGAATATGGAAAATATTTTTTGCGGTTTTATTTATTTTATGGATTATTATTGGTGAATTTTCTTCAACACCATCTTTCCATATCATCATGCCATTTAAAGCGTTGTCAAATATTTTCCGAAACTTATTTTCACTTTCAACTACTTTTCTTTCCATTTCAAGCTTTTCAGTAATATCGCGAATAATGGCCATGTATAATCCAGCAAATACATTCGAACTTACAGATACTTCAAAGTGTTTAATATCCTCTTCTTCTACACAAATCTTTATTTCTCCAAAAAATGAACCTTCTTCCTGAAGCTTTTCAAACCATCTTTTATACGACTTCTTACCTGTTTCGATAAAATAATCTTGAATATCTTTACCGAGTAATTTTTCCTTATCTCGACCAACAACTCGGCAGAAGGCTGGATTCACATGAATAATTTCCCCTTCGTTATTAAACATAACGAGACCATCAATGACTTGGGAAAAAATATTACTAAACATTTGTAAATACATCGATTTTTCCCATTCAAGCTTCCTTTGCGGAGTATCGATTTCAGTTAATATGTAAAGATCTGCATCATCTTTAATGTTGGCAAAAGCATGAAATACGACCGTTTTAATCGTTCCGTCTTGCAACTCGATAATAAATTCATCACGTAATGTACCTTTTTTGCGAAGGATTTGATCTTGGATATCAATCATTTCTTTTGGAGCTAAATATAAAAACTCATGTAACGTTTTCCCTAACAATTGTCTGCGGGACATTTGGAAAAATTGACATGCTGCTGGATTGGCGTCAATTAATCTTTTCTTTTTATCTAGTAAAATCATCGGTCTTTCCACTTTTTCATACACATTTTGTATCGTTTCCAACGATTCTTCTAAAATTTTCTTCTCTCCTTCTAACGCCGCAATACGATCTTTTAAATCAAAATAATAGGATTTTTGATTCCATTCATTCACAAATCTTCCCTCCTATTTAGGAAATACGCTACAAATAGACAATTTTCCTCTATTAAAATGCATAATATTCTCAATCTTTATTTTACCAAATTCTATTAATATTTAAATTAATCTATTTTCCTGTTTTTTTACAACCAACCTTAAGTTAACTTTAAAATTACTTTGTTAACTTTTCGCCATAATTCATTTATTTCTCAATAATGACGGTTGTCTTGACAGCTGTCATCTTAGTAAGGTGAATATCATACTCTTTTAAATTTGTAAAAAAAGTAATATAATATTAATTTGCTTACTGGTGCTTTGTCCCTTACACTTTATACTACAATATTTGAATTGGAGGACTTTCAATGACACAACAACGAGATTGCTATTTTGATAACGGAAAGTTCTTTCTAATCTTCTTTGTCGTGTTCGGACATTTTATCCGACAATTTATTTCGGAAAACGAACTAATCCTTGCAATCTATAAAACAATTTACGCTTTCCATATGCCAGCCTTCATACTCATTTCTGGTCATTTTGCGAAAGGTTATTTTGAAAAAGGCTATATTTTAAATTTAGTAAAAAAATTACTCGTCCCGTATATCATTTTCCAGTTTATTTATACGGTGTATTATTACTATTTATTTGATTACAGCACATTTACCTTTGATATTATCAATCCACAATGGTCACTCTGGTTTTTAATTAGTTTATTTGTTGGCATATGCTACTTCCATTATTTAAAAACCGGAAACCGTGGTTGGCAATCCTTTTTACGATTACGATAGGTATATTGGTTGGATATTTCGACTTTATTGACGGAACCTTAAGTTTATCTCGAACAATTGTATTTTTCCCATTCTTTTTGATCGGATACTTTTTACAACGGGAACATTTCTTTCAATTAAAAAGAAAGAGCATAATGATATCTTCAAGTTTCGTGTTACTAGTTACGTTTATCCTATTTTTTAAATTTCCAACATGGGATTATGAATGGTTATTTGGTTCAAAACCATATAGCGAATTAGATACGGCGATGGCCTTAGCTTGGTTGAAACGACTTTATATTTATGGAATTAGTCTACTTACTGTCTTTAGTTTTTGGGCGCTTGTTCCGACAAAAAATCATCTTTATACAAATATTGGTCGCTATACCCTTTATATATATTTATTACATGGGTTTATCATTCAATTTGTCCGGCAATTGGATATACCTAAATGGTTTGTGGACAACCATCAATCGATTATCCTGTTTTTAATTATATCGCTATTACTAACGTATATATTATCTAGTAAAATTGTCCGCACGTTGATGCAACCTATTATCGAATTAAAAGCAGTCAACTGGCGAATCGTTTTAAAGTCATTTAATCGTAGAATGTTTTCATAAGAAAAAAGGTCTGATCACTCAACATATGAGGATCAGACCTTTCTATTTCTAGCCGATTGTTACTCTTTCTTTCGGGTAATGATAGTGTTCTTTTTTCTCTTTTCCACCGAGCATGAACATGAAGGAGATCATCCCGACACGTCCAATAAACATTAGTAATATAATCAGGATTTTTCCAAAAATAGACAAATCTTCGGTAATACCTAAAGACATACCACAAGTTCCAAAGGCGGAACAAACTTCAAAAATAATCGCAATTAATGAAAAGTCCTCAGTAAAAGATAATAGTACAACGGATGTAACAACGAGTAACACTGCAAAAGCCGTTACGCCAAAGGATTTCAATAAATCTTCATTGTGGATTTCTCTTTTAAACACTTTAACAACACGATGCCCTTTTGCAAAATGTATAAAAAATAACAGGTTTAACGCAAACGTTGTCGTCCGAATTCCCCCACCAACGGAACTAGGAGATGCACCAATAAACATTAAAATTGAAAATAATAATAACGTTGCCGTTGATAATTCAGATAGATCCAGGGTTACTAAACCTGCACTTCGAGTTGAAACAGATTGGAATAATGAATAAAATAGTCCTTCAAGCCATGATTTACCTACTAAAAACCCACCGAATTCAAAGACGAAAAATACAATTGTCCCAAAAATTACTAAGGAAAAATAAGTAACCGTTGTAATTTTCGCAGTTAAACTAAAATGAAATATTGCCTTTTTTCTTTGAAAGTAATTTTTCACTTCTATTAAAACCGGAAATCCGATGGCACCTAAAATTATTAATATCATATGTACAAATTGTACAAAATAATCATGAGCATACGGTTGTGCCGATGTACCTGTAATATCGAAACCAGCATTCGTTGTCGCACTGACCGATGAGAAAAGCCCATGATAAAAGGCCTCTTGCCAATTTGGAAAATATCGTAAATAACACAACCCTAAAATTATCGTCCCAATAATTTCAATCAGGAAAAAAATCACTAATATGTTTTTTACTAAATTAACAACACCAGCAAACTTCATTTGGTTTTGATCTGTCATAATAAGTTGGCGTTCTTTTAGACCGATTTTTTTCCGAAATAATAACCAAAAAAATGTACCTAAAGCCATAATTCCAATACCACCGATTTGTAAAACGAAGATGAGAATAAAAATCCCGGTTGTGGTAAAAGTATCGGCAATACTTACGGTGGATAAACCGGTCACACTAACCGCACTAACGGCTGTAAAAACCGCATCAATAAATGACCACGGAGCACCTTCATGTCTTGCAACAGGTAAACTTAATAATATTGTTGCAAAACTTACGGCTAGTAAATAATACCAAACGATAATTCTTGCGGGGCTTAAATTGTAAAAGTATTTTTTCGTTTTTTCCCACATGTAGTTTGTTCCTCTCTAACTCAATACTTACATATTTTTACATGTTCGTCCAACTTATCTTAATACAAAGTCGCATAAGTTCGCAATGTAATAAAGTTAAAACTTCCCACTTATGATTTCCTTCGATTTTTTCCATAATAAAAATAACCTAGGAAAAGGTGGTGAGAACATGGCACGTTCTTCAAATAAATTATTAGTACCTGGTGTACAACAGTTTTTAGATCAAGTAAAATATGAAATTGCCGAAGAATTTGGTGTAACTTTGAGTGGGAATACTGCATCACGGGCCAATGGTTCAGTTGGCGGTGAAATTACGAAACGTTTAGTAAGACAAGCTCAAGCACAATTTGCGAATCAAAATCATAATCATTAAATTAAATATATCTGGACAAATGGAAGAGGCAAGTCAATCGACTCGCCTCTTTTTATTATGCCCCAAATTGTTCTGTTTGAGTTTCTTCCTCTACTTTACCGTGTTTTTTCGCTACGAAAACTGAAACAACCACAATTAAAAGAAGTACGCCCCAGAAAATCAGTTTCCATATTGTTGAATGTGGGAAATCAACTGGTAATAAGCCGACACCTGCATGGGATAACGTACTTACAACAAGTTTAACACCAACCCAACCTACGATTAAAAAGGCACCATGTTCTAATACCGGGTATTGAGCTAAAAGTTTCACGAACCAAGTGGCTGTAAAACGAATAATAATTAAACCGATTAATCCACCGATAAACATTACAGAAAATTGGGCTGCGTTAATGCCACCGATCATCATTTCTCCAATCGGCGGTAATGTTATCGCTAACGCTACCGCAGCAAGCATTGAATCAATCGCAAAAGCAATATCAGCAATCTCAATTTTCAACACTGTCATCCAGAACCCACTTTGTTTCTTTGGCTTCTCTTGACTTTCGCTGTTTTCTGCTGATGCTTTCCGAAGTTTAACGAAATGATTAATCATAATATATAGTAAATATATCGCCCCGATTGCTTGAACTTGCCATACATTTGCTAAAAGCGAAATTAAAAATAAAGTAGCAAATCGGAAAACAAACGCCCCGACTAAACCGTAGAATAATGCACGTTTTTGTTGCTCCTCAGGTAAATGTTTTGCCATAACGGCAATTACAACCGCATTATCTGCAGCTAAAATTCCTTCTAAACCTATTAATACGAGTAAAACCCAACCGTATTCTAATAAAATCGATAAATCCATAAATGTCCTCCTAAAGTTTGTTTATTCATAATGTTCTGCAATTAATTTCGAGCAATAAAATAGACCTTTGCTAACAGTGACGTTAAGCAAAGGTCTTGCATAGCACATAAACATGCCAACAAAGCCGGAAAGACAAAAGCCTTACGAAATGACGACTTTGTTTAAAAAAGAGAAGTCCTCTTCTTCATGCTACTCCCCTTTACAGGAAAATAGATCTATTTAATTGTGAATTAATGTGCAGATTTGATTTATGTTATTATTATACATACTTTTTAGGATTGTGGCAATATTTTTTTTGAATGGGGGGGTGGGATTTGGATGAGGTGGCGTGAATCCGGATTATTTTGGATTGGTGATAACAGTTTTTTATGTTTGTGAGGGAGTTTTCTGTTTTCAAATATTTGATGTAAACATTTCTGCGCAATTGCTTCTGGATTTTCTTTTTTCATAAGTGTAATGTAAACACTTCTTTGCATTTTTTTACCGGAGTTTCTGTGTTCATAAGCTTCATGTAAACACTTCTATGCGTTTTTTCTGTGTTCATAAGCGTCATGTAAACACTTCTTTGCGCTTTCTACCATAGGTTCTGTTTACAGAAGCCTGATATTAACACTTCTTCACGTTTTCTACCTGAGTTTATGCTTATAAAAGACGGATATAAACACTTCTTTGCGCTTTCTACCACAGGTTCTGTTTACAGAAGCCTGATATTAACACTTCTTCACGTTTTCTACCATAGGTTCTGTTTACAGAAGCCTGATATTAACACTTCTTCACATTTTCTACCTGAGTTTATGCTTATAAAAGACGGATATAAACACTTCTTTGCGCTTTCTACCGGAGTTTCTGTGTTCATAAGCGTCATGTAAACACTTCTTTGCGCTTTCTACCATAGGTTCTGTTTACAGAAGCCTGATATTAACACTTCTTCACGTTTTCTACCTGAGTTTATGCTTATAAAAGACGGATATAAACACTTCTTTACAAATTCTATCATAGATTCTGTTCATTGAAGCCCGGTATAAACACTTCTTTTCATTTTTTACCATAATTTCTGTTTATAGAAGCTTTATATTTATACTTCTTCGCGATTTTTTTCACAGTTTCTGTTCATTGAAGCCCGGTATAAACACTTCTTTTCATTTTTTACCGTAATTTCTGTTTATAGAAGCTTTGTATTTATACTTCTTCGCGATTTTTATCACAGTTTCTGTTCATTGAAGCCGCCTATAAGCACTTCTTTTCATTTTTTACCACAATTTCTGTTTACATTATCACGATTTTAACACCTTTTCTTCCTATATAAAAAGAAGTGCATGCCTAAAAGCAAATCGCACTTCTTCATACACTCTTATCTATTTGTATACTCATCCATCGGATTATATAGTTTTACATCTGGATGTTTATCTTGGAACCAGCGTAAAGCAAAGTCGTTTTCAAATAAAAATACATTTTTATCAAAACGATCTTTTACAAGCATACTCCGTTGAGTATTCAAGTTCTCATCTACTTTATCGCCTTCAACCCAACGAACAATTTTTGAACCTAAATGTTCCATGACGACATCTGAATTATATTCATTTTTCATTCGATGCTCAAAAACTTCGAACTGAAGCTGCCCAACGGCACCAATAATATATTCTTCAAATTTTGTTTTATATAATTGGATAGCTCCTTCTTGAACAAGTTGGTTAATCCCTTTATGGAATTGTTTTTGCTTCATCACGTTTTTCGCACGAACACGAACGAACAATTCAGGCGTAAATTGTGGTAGTGGATCATAATGAATAATCGGTTTTCCACCTACAATCGTATCACCGATTTGATACGTACCAGTATCATATAGCCCGATAATATCACCACTAACCGCTTCGTTTACCGTTTCTCGGGATTCCGCTAAAAACTGTGTCGACTGTGACAACTTCATCTGTTTCCCAGTACGAGAAAGAATCACGTTCATGCCTCGTTCAAATTTGCCCGAACATACGCGGACAAAGGCGATACGATCGCGGTGAGCTGGGTTCATGTTTGCTTGAATTTTAAAAACAAATCCAGTAAATTGTTCATTTAATGGATCAATATAACCTTGGTCTGAATGACGTGGTTGTGGTTCTGGAGCAAATTTTAAATAAGTTTCTAAAAATGTTTGCACACCAAAAGTTGTTAAGGCACTACCGAAAAATACAGGTGTTAACGTACCTTCAGCAATACGTTCACGAGAAAACTCATTCCCCGCTTCATTTAACAACTCAACTTCTTCTAAAACTTGGTCATATAAACTTGACTGTTTAATTGGATGGTCGCCGTCAATTTCGCCATCTTCATTTAACGGAATAAAACGATCGTCTTCTTCCACACGGAATTGTTCAATTCGGTTATAGTAACGGTCATAAATTCCTAGGAATTCTTTCCCCATACCAATTGGCCAGTTCATTGGATACGCTTCAATACCAAGCACTTCTTCTAATTCAGCTATCAATTCTAGAGGCGCCTTACCAACACGGTCTAATTTATTGATAAAAGTAAAAATCGGAATTCCGCGCATACGACAAACTTTAAACAATTTAATTGTTTGTGGCTCAATCCCTTTACCTGAGTCAATAACCATGACAGCACTATCAACGGCTGTTAACGTCCGGTACGTATCTTCACTGAAGTCTTCGTGTCCAGGGGTATCCAAAATATTTACACGAAAACCATCATAATCAAATTGCATAACACTGGAAGTAACGGAAATTCCCCGTTGTTTTTCAATTTCCATCCAGTCACTTTTTGCAAACTTACCAGTCTTTTTCCCTTTAACTGTACCAGCTGATCGAATGGCACCACCAAAAAATAGTAGCTTTTCTGTTAACGTCGTTTTCCCTGCGTCCGGGTGGGAAATAATCCCAAAAGTACGACGAGATTTCACTTCATCTATAAAATTACTCATCCTAATTTTCCTTTCTAACTGTGGAAATACATGAACGAATACAACTCGATTCAATCATCTTATTAATATCACATCAGTTCCGTTCCTCTATTTTTAAGCATACAAAAAAATTTTACCTTGCTACGCGCAAGATTGCAATGATTTTTCGAACAGACTTGTGTGAAACAGGGGGACGGGTTCGGTGTTTCATTCACGCACATACTATGAACCTAACCGCTAAAATTTGGGATTGATACAATTGGCAACTTCTCGAACGATCCTAAATGGTACAGTGGACCCGTCCCTCCGTATCATCAATTTATAAATTATTAATGATTTCCACTACAGATAGTTAAAAAACTAAATCCGATAGTTCTTGATTAAATTTTTTATTACATTGAGCTGAGTCTTTTAGTTTTTCGTTACTTTTTCAAAATTAATTTTGGCATTAATCTTGCATGTAAAATAGTAGAAACAATTTGAAAGGGGGATAAGTCATAGAAGGTAAATGGAAAAGATGGATATATGATCTAAAGTAACGTTTCTAATAAAACTGTTACTTTTATCCACATTAACCTTATCAAAATAGATTGCAAAGGGGAGGAGAAAAATGGAAGAAATAGTATTTTGGTTAGTTGATCAAGTATGGAGTATGGCCTTAGTTATTTTTGTTCTTGCTGGGGGCTTATTCTTTACAGTAGCAACTCGGTTTGTACAGTTTCGTTATTTTATACAATCTATAAAATTAATGTTTGAAAGGCAAAAATCAGATTCAGGAATATCTTCTTTCCAAGCCTTCTGTTTAGCACTTGCAGGACGGATAGGCATTGGTAATATTGCTGGGGTAGCCACAGCCATTGCGTTTGGTGGTCCAGGGGCTGTTTTCTGGATGTGGGTGACAGCTTTACTTGGTGGAGCAAGCGCTTTCATTGAATCAACTCTTGCACAAGTTTACAAAACTAAAATTGGTAACGAATATCGCGGTGGTACACCATATTTTATAGAAAAAGGACTAGGATGGAAAAAGTTCGCTATTTTTATGGCGATAGTTGTGACCATCTCCTATGGTATTTTTGTACCTGGGATTCAGTCCAACACGATAGCAGCAAGTTTTGAAAATGCGATGGGATTAAATCCGGCTATAACCGGTGTAATAATCGTTGCAATACTCGGTTTAATTATTTTTGGTGGCGTTAAAAGAATTGCTAGTGTTGCAGATAAAGTGGTTCCTTTTATGGCTTTAGGCTATATTGTTTTAATGTTAATCATATTAATCGCATATATTGATCAAATCCCTGCTATGTTTAAACTTATTATCTCTAGTGCATTTGGATTTAATGAAGCCTTCGGTGGTATAGTTGGTGCAGCAGTTGCATGGGGAGTTAGAAGAGCAATCTTCTCTGCTGTTCCTGGAGTTGGGGAAGCAACTTATTCATCTGCAGCCGCTGAAGTTACTCATCCTGCGAAACAGGGGTTAGTTCAAGCTTTCTCTATTTACATTGATACTATCTTTGTATGTACAGCAACAGCATTTATGATACTAATCTCTGGTATGTATAGTGTAACTCCAGAAGGGCAAAATCCTATAGTAAACACTATGGAAGGAGTGGAACCAGGCCCTATCTATACACAAGCGGCCATTGACACAGTGTTCCCTGGATTTGGTTCATTATTCCTTGCAATTGCTATTTTCTTTTTCGCATTCACTACGTTAATGGCATATTACTATATTGCTGAAACAACAATCGTGTTCCTAAATAGAAATCAAAAGTATCCATGGTTGTTAACTGCATTCAAGTTTGTTTTCTTAGGTATGGTATTCTTTGGAACAGTCAGGTCCGCTTCACTGATGTGGGCACTTGGAGATATCGGTTTTGGTAGTATGGCTTGGTTAAACATGTTTGCTATATTACTTTTAACTAAACCTGCATTAAAAGCCTTAAAAGATTTTGATTTACAGATGAAGGCTGGAAAAAATCCCGTATTTGATCCTATTCGTGCTGGAATTAAAAACGCAGATTTCTGGGTGGAAAAAGCTAAAAATGATATAAGTTCAGACAAACACACATATCTTAAAACACAAGAACAAACAAAAAATGACAACTTAGATATGTAGTTTAATAATAAACAATAGGCAACCTAGATATGAACTGCCCCCTGTCAAGTAGACATTGGAAATAATAAAAAATGATTTAAGCGGCTTTAGTCTTGTATTCAAGAGGGCTAAGGCCGTTTAATCTTTCTTGATATCTTTCATTGTTGTAGAAGTAAATGTATTCTTCAATCGCTTTTAAGAGTTCTTCAAATGTTTCATATTTATGTAAATAATACTTCTCACATTTGAGTGCTCCCCAAAACGATTCCATCGGTCTGTTATCAATACACTTTCCAACTCTTGACATACTGTGCGTCATGCCTGCTTCATCTATTCTTCGTTTAAAACCATGTGAGGTATATTGATACCCACGGTCACTTTGAATAAGTGGTTGATCACTATTTAATAAATTGATAGCTTGATCAAGTGTCTCAAATACAAGTTTATTATTATTGGATCGTCCTAAAACAAAGCTAATAATGGAACCATCATATAAATCCAGAATGGCACTATTCTCCTCTTTTATAAGCCATAATTACTTCATATTTAAATTCAGTTGAATAAAATTTATTGGACACAAAAAACTCCCCCTAAGGTAAGCAGATTTTTATTTTTTTATCTGTCTACTTTAAGGGGAGCATATCAATATTTGGTTGCCTATTGTTTTAAAAAATGTCAAAAAATTTAAACATAGTTCCTTATTTTTTGAATTTGTGTGTATAATTTTTTTACACTCTTATATATTACCAAACATAAATTTATTAGAATAATACGAGAATTGATTTTACTTTTCTTGAGCATAAAATTCTTTTTCAATATCTTAATTCTTTTATTGAGTGATTAATACTTAAAATAGAAAAAGCATGTAATTATTTGCACGCCATTTCTATATAATCAACCAGCACTATATTTTCTTTTTCTCATAGAATTAATAAAGTGCTCAACTTCTATATATAAAACATCCGGAAAAGCGACTTTTAAATTTTTATAAAGTAATAAA
>NZ_JAACYS010000140.1 GCF_009996845.1 Pallidibacillus pasinlerensis
GAACAAGTCTTTTTTCTTTAATCCCTTAAAAATCAATGATTGTTAACCTATTTAATATAAAAAGTTTTTACAATACGTTTAGGAATATGTTTGGTAAACATTTATTGAGGTTATTAGCAACAATTTTTTAGAAAAGAGCCTAAATAAAAGAGAACTTATTTTTGAGGTGGACTAGGAATGAATAAAACTATTGCAGATATAGCAAAAATTTCGGGAGTTTCCAAAAGCACTGTATCTCGCTATTTAAATGGTGGATCTGTTAGTGAAGCAACAAAAAGAAAAATTGAACTTTCCATTAAAGAAACAGGATATACACCTAATCCTTTTGCACAAAGTTTAAAGGCTAAGAAAACATATTTTATTGGAACGATTGTTCCGCGATTAGATTCCTATGCAGCATCGCATTCTTTAATTGGGATTGATGAACAATTAAAAGAGTTGAATTTTCAATTATTAATATCCAATACGAATCAGCAAATTGAGCGTGAAATTGAAACGATTTATAGCCTTGCTAGTCAAAAAGTTGCGGGAATTATTTTACTTGCTACTCAAATTACACAAGTACATTTAGAGGCATTTGAAAAGGTGAACATCCCGATTCTTCTTGTTGGTCAAGAACATCCTGACGTACATAGTCTGATTCATAATGATTTGGAAGCAGGCTATGCAATTGGAAAATATGTATTAGAGAAAGGGCATCGAAAAATTGCTTACTTAGGTGTTACCGAAAAGGATGTAGCAGTTGGAGTAAGAAGAAAGAAAGGATTTAAAAGGGCAATAGCAGAAGCGGAAGGATGTGAGGTTCGTTATTTTGAAACAGGTTTTAATATGTTTGCTGCTCAACAAAGGGTAACAGAAATGCTAGAAGGATTTCAGCCAACTTGCATTGTGTGTGCAACGGATAATATTGCTCTTGGTGCTTTAAGGGCAGCACAATTAAAAGGATTAAGCATTCCAAAGGATGTTTCTATTACAGGTTTTGGAGGATATGATGTGACAGAAATTATTCACCCAGGGCTAACAACAGTAAAACTGTTTTTTAAAGAGGCTGGAAAGATGGCAGCGCAAAACATTGTAAAGCTTGTCAACGAGGAGTCAGTTCCAAAAAGAACATTATCAAAATATGAAATTATTGAACGAGAAAGCGTTGACACTATTATTCCTAATGACTTATAATCAGATTGGGACCGGTTCCATTTCACAAAGTTTGGAACCGGTTCCTAAATCACAAAAAATGGAACCGGTTCCACTAAATGAATGGGAGAGAAAGCTATGAAGTACGATCAAATCGCAAAAGAAATTTTAGAAGCTCTTGGTGGAAAAGATAATATTTCTGCTGCCGCTCACTGTGCGACACGTTTACGTCTAGTTTTAAATGATGAAAGTAAAATAAATC
>NZ_JAACYS010000141.1 GCF_009996845.1 Pallidibacillus pasinlerensis
AATTTTCTCATAAATTAAGCCAAAAAGTCAAAGTCCAACTAAAGGTGGCTTTATCCATTTTTTGAAAATTATATACAGTTCATCCAAAAGGGACAACGACATTTGCCTTTGTTATGGAACGGCTTTTTTCTCAAACCTTCGCAGCCAAATGTAAGCTGGCTTCCATAATGCTGCCTTTAACCAGCGGCTAATTCGAAGCAGCGACTTTTTACTTTTTGTTTCTAATTGAATCAGTACATGTAAACAGTAGGTGATGAGTGCGATGTAAATTTGATTTTGTAACGCCGTCTTACTCATTCCGTAAAAATGTTTGATTTCCACGTGCTGTTTCAGCCATTTAAAGAACAACTCGATTGCCCAGCGGGAGCGGTAAATATCACTGATTTCATCTGCGCTTAAATCAAATCGATTCGTGATTAATCGAAGGATATTCCCTTTCGTATCGGACACTTCCAAAAGGCGAAAGACGTTCTCTGCACGATTTTGTGTGGAGCCAATATAGACCATTTTATCGGATAAAACAGTCGATTCAGGTGGTAGAGAAAAAGAATAAACATCTCGAGTGACGGCATTTTTCTTGATTCTTGAAACGAAGAAATAGCCATCATCTGTCATTCGGTCAAAGCGCTCATAATCTACGTATCCTCGATCAAACACATACATGGCTTCTTTGTCATCGACGAGAACTTCTAATTGATTTCGGTCGTGTTCTTTTGCTGGTGTGATAGCTGCTTTTTCCGGATAAACGGTGTTTTTATCCATGAATACAAGCCTTAAATGAAGTTTCACGCCAGCTTTTGTTTTGCGAAACGTTGCCCATTTGTAATTCGTTAAATTAAGAGGCAATGTGCTAGAATCAATGATCTTCAATGGCATGGAAGAATTCAGTCGCTTTTTGTGAAATCCCTGGATCTGATAGACGAGATCCAGAAACAAAGCTGCCAAAATCCCTGGGTCTACTTCATTGTTTTTACGCGAAAGCTGAGACGCACTAATTGATTCAAACCCAAGTGCTTTTTGAAAGTCCTCATCCAGGAGCGCATCGCTCATCGCCTCGAGGCTTTCGGTTTCATGAAGCTGCGCAAATAGTAAAATTTTAATATAAGCTTCTGTCGTAAGTTTCTTTGTGTAATAATCTTGTTTCAGATTTTCTGCTTGTTCATAAACTTTTTTAAAATGAATAGGTGCAATCCATTTACTAAATGATGATAATCGTGTATTCTTGTCCATAATAAGTTCCTTTATATTGGATTTGGACAGGAAGCCACCCGTCCTATTCAGTATAAAGGATTTTTTTATGGACAAACCACTAAATAATTGAACATTCTTAGTATTTTTTGTTTTTAGATTTAATTTATGCAATGCTAGTG
>NZ_JAACYS010000142.1 GCF_009996845.1 Pallidibacillus pasinlerensis
GTTTGTGTCAAGCTTTTCTCGGTAACCTTCTCACACTAGTATTTCCAGCACTCTATTTTTGTACGCTTACTTAGGCTACCGCGCGATTACCATCGCTTGGTGGCCTGTTATTTTGTGTTACGTTCTATAAACCAAGAACGGAACACAAAATAACAGGGTGATTATCGGAAACTCTTAACTAGATTTCCAATGGCGGATGAATGAGCTGCGTACACGACGATCGAACCTTGTTTCGCACCGATGGAAGGACGATTCGGTTCGTGTAAATAAGTCGACATTCGAACGACCTTTTTGACCTCGCGCTGTTTTCTTGCACTTCGATGGCTGTCCTTCAGGTAAGCCTCTCTTAGGGTTCCATTTAGCTTTCCCTGTTTCACTTTGACCATTGCTTCGGCACCATCTGAACTCCAGTGCATTCCTCGCTTCTTCATCCGATATGTAATGTGACGCTGGTTCGATTCCATTGCTCCTAAGCTTCTCGCATTTTCTGGCGGGTTATCGACGCACTCTCTCCAGTCTATGATGCGATCCCAATTATTTAGGATATACGAACGGAACGCCCTAACTTTATCAATCTTCTTGGCATCTTCAAGCGTGCTTTCATAGGTGTCGAGCCATAAATTAAAATGGTCCAAATCATGCTCTTTTAAAGCTTTTCGTATTTCGGCCTTATATTCACTGTTCGCAGCTCCAAGTGCGCGATTTAGCCCTTGGAACACATGGTAAGCGTCGAGTTGATTGATCACTGGATATTCCGATTGCGAGAAGGCTTCCTGGAACTTTTCAGCTGTGTATCCGGCACCACCGTCGCTGTTGGTTACCACTTGCGTCTTTTCCAAAGAATAATGATGGGCAGTTAGTGCTTGAACTTCATTCCAAAAATTCACCGTCGGTCGGGTTGTCATAATCGCGATTGGGTTACGCAAAGAAACACGTTTGCCATTCGTATCCCAGCCTTCGTAAAGAATGGCATGGCTTACCTCATGACTTTTCTTCTTTTCTGTCCCCCGTACAAAGACGCCATCAGCTTCAGCGTAGAGGTAGTCTACTTTCTTTCCCTCTGGCAATTCAGCCGAATCTTCTAACTCGGTGACCATCTCCTCGTCCGCCTTCGCCTGTGCTTCTCCGACTTTCCTCACAATCGATCCAACCGTTGTATGGCTAATGTCCACAGCTGTCCATTCCTTCAGTATATGAGCCGTTTCTCGATACGTACTTTCTGCAGCCATTTCCGCAACTTTAACTTCTACAAATGGGCTTCTACGTTGATATTTCTTAAAACCAATCCATTCATCAAAAGGGTAGTGGGCATTTCCTTCTAAATCATACATCAGCGTGTGTGTAAA
>NZ_JAACYS010000143.1 GCF_009996845.1 Pallidibacillus pasinlerensis
ACCAATAAGATCAAGTTTATTAACCGTTGCATAGGCCATGGCAATAAAATTATCGGCTGTTCGGTATCCACGAGCCTTTCTTTTGGTAGCCTGAACTAAACTGTTTATTCCTTCAAGAAGGCCATTGGTCATCTTTGTAACAAACCATCTTAAGATTCCGCCTTTATGTTGTTTTAGTGTTTTTGCAACTTTAATCATTGGTTCTAGTCGGGATCGAATAGCCCAGCTATGCCATTCATCAAAATACAATTCAGAAAGGATTGGGTGTTTAGTCCACATTTTCTGAAGCGATAGTTTCATGCGGTAGGCACGGCCTGTTGCCAAATCCAAATCCTTTAATTTAGCCAATTTACTTCCTTGTTTTTCTGTTAGGTTTTCGGGGTTCTTCAGCCAAGCGTATCGTGAATTTTTAAGTTCTGGCTGTGTAGCTTGTTCTTGTTTTCGTACCTGATCTAATGCTTCATTTACCATTTTCATGACATGAAATTTATCAAACGTAATCGTTGCATTCGGGAATTTCTCTTCAATACCCGAAATAAAGGCTGGTGACATATCGCAACAAAATTCTTTAATCTGGGAATGTAAAACCCCTTTACTGTCTAGAAACTGGCTAAACACCTGCAGTACATCTGCACCTTTACCAGTAGTAGCGAAAATTAAGCGTTTGGTATCCATATCAATAAAAAATGTCACATATTTATGGCCTTTTGCTCGTGATGTTTCATCCATCGCTATACGAGTGACATTAGATACATCTATGTTTTCCATGGCTTTGTTGACATAATATTTAAATACTCGCCAAAGGCGTGTATCATGTTCGCCTACTTCACGAGCTACGGCAGCGACAGGCATTTCAACCATTAGCGACAACACATGGTGCTCAAATAATAATGAAAATCCAGCTCCTGGACGTGCCCAATCAATGACAACCGTACGTATTTTACCGCATGACTCACATTTTACTCGTGGCATTCTGGCATGGAGAATGGTCTTGTATTGCCAAAAATTTAGATGTCTCCAAGTCCGGTCTTGATCTTGTATATCATGAACTTTACATCCCGTTTTACCGCAATTAGGACAAGAAAATTCCGCTCCTGATTGATATTCAATATAAATGTGTAAGGTGTTTTCTTCTTTAGCTAATTCATTATGGAAAACATACCAAGGTTTAGGTATTTCTAACGCATCTTGGAATACATTATACTCTTCTTCAAAGTTTTTCATAAGACTATCACCCCAGGTAATTTAGTAGTATTACCCAGTATAGACAGCTTTGGGAAGCTTTAAACTAAACATTAAATAGCGAGGAAGC
>NZ_JAACYS010000144.1 GCF_009996845.1 Pallidibacillus pasinlerensis
AATTGATTTTTATCCCATTATGTTCCTTTATGTCATTTCTTGTAATGGTCTAGCAATGAATCTATCAATTGACTAAATTTTTCTAATATTTATATTAAATTTCAGTTTATTTTTTAATAACTTTTAAATTTATGTGTTATAATAAAGTCAAGTATTTTCTTTGCCTCGTTTGCTAATTATACTTGTTTATTGATAGAGATTTATTCGATAAATCCTTCCACCTACTTCATCGTTTTTATATCCAAAAGATTTTTATGGTTTTAAGGGGGAAGTATACAAATGACAACTGATAACAATGAAGTCGAAAACAGAACCAGAGAGGATGGGTGGTTTACAATGGTACAAGCCATTATTCATAGAATAAATCATTTATGTAATGAATATGATATGAGTATTTATGAGTTATCCAAACTTTCTGGTGTTAACCAATCTACTCTTAACGAAATAATGCAAGAAAGATCAAAAAAACCTCGTATTGATACAATGAAGAAGATCGCCTTTGGTTTCGGTATGAGGTTACCTGAATTTTTTGATGATCCTGTTTTTGATCGTATTAAAGGTGTTGACGATCAAGAATTGCCTGAAAGAAGTAACAGGCGTAGGAAGAAAACTAAATCTGAAAATGAAACTAAATAATTTTTTTGAATTTTTTTGATTCATTTTAAATGTTACTTTAAGAATCAAATCCAAAAACTATATTCAAAAAATTAAAATCAAAAAAAGCTCTGTTTATCACGAACAGAGCTTTTAACTTTTAACTTCATTTTTATTGCTTTGAATATAATCTTGAATCCAACCTCTTATTTTTGCAGAGTTTTTAATATTTCTTTCTTTATTTATTTTAGTAAATTCTTCCTTGATTTTCCTTTCAATTCTAAAAACAATTAAATCATCCTTACGTTTTACCACACTTATTACACCCCCGAACACTTCACTTAATGACTGTAAGTATTTGTTAATATATTTTCGTGATATTGCTTTTCGCAAACTATTTTGTCAATATCAACATTAATTTCTAAACACATTTCTTTTAATTCTTTTCTAGCTTCATTGAATTCCTTGATTTCATCCATTATAGACGTATATAATTCGTTCAATTCTACATGGTCTGAACTATCAAAACCGAAAGAACTTAATTCTTCCTGAATTATTTTTAAATCACCTAAAGATAAATAACCATGCTTTATTTTAGCCAACGAACTTAGTTTCTTATGATTTTTTTCAATCAATTCACCTAACCTAAAATATTGTTCTATAATCTTAAATTGACGATAATCCATCTATACCCCTTCCT
>NZ_JAACYS010000145.1 GCF_009996845.1 Pallidibacillus pasinlerensis
CAAAATCACTTTTTTAAAAATTTGAACAAATTACTTAAAGATGTTGATGATCCAAGGCACCAAAGCTATATCACCTATGACACGGAAGTCCTTTTGATGATGGTTATTTTGAAAAATGCATGCAACTTAAAGAGTATGCGCGAAATGACAAACGAATTTAATAAGGAAGAGTGCATTAAAAATTTGGGGAAATTGTTGGGGAATGAAGATTTGGAAGAACTGCCCCATTATGACACAATCAATGATTTTTTGTCACGATTGAACCCGGCAGAACTTGAAAGGATCCGAATCGATATGATCAAGAAATTATTCAAAAAGAGGTGTTTTGAATCCTATCGTATCAATGGGGAATACTGGGGTATTGCCATAGATGGGACCGGTATTTTTACTTTTGACAAAAAACATTGTGAACACTGCCTGAGACGAGTGTACAAATACACAGACAAGGAAACGGGTGAAGAAAAAATAAAGACCATCTACATGCATCATGTCTTGGAAGCCAAATTAATTGTGGGAAATATGGTGCTGAGTGTGGCCTCCGAGTTTATTGAAAATGAATCAGAGGACGTGGAAAAGCAAGATTGTGAGTTGAATGCTTTTTATCGACTGACTGCTAGACTGAAAGACACCTTTAAAAAACTGCCTATCTGTCTGATTGCCGATAGTCTTTATGCCTGCGAAAATGTATTGAAACAATGCAAGGCGAATAATTGGAACTACTTATTCCGTTTTAAGGAAGATCGTATTAAAAGCATCACCGATGAGTTTCAAGCGTTAAAAAATATGGAAGAGGAGGAAGGCAAGAAAGCCAATGTGGTAAAGATACGTGAAAGCGAACAGCGAGGGGAAATCACCTGGGTGAACGATATTGATTACAGAGGCTTTGGGGTGAATGTTTTCGAATGCGAATTAGAAGATGAAAAAAGAAAACAAAAATTTACCTTTATCACAGATATAAAAATCACAAAAAACAATGCAAAGAAACTGATGAACGCTGGCAGAAGCCGCTGGAGAATAGAGAATGAGGGGTTTAACAGACAAAAAAACCTGCGCTACCACATTGAACACGCAAGCAGCCAAGATTACAATGCCATGAAAAATCACTACCTATTAACCCAAATTACAGAGATTATCATGGTGTTACATGAGCATGGGTCAAAAATATTGAGAAGCATGAAGAAAACGATAAAAGAAATATCCTCGCGATTGTTAGAAGCCTTTCGCGGGCAAACACTAACAGACGAGGATATCGCACAACTGGGAAAACCTATGCAAATTAGGTTTACCTAGCGA
>NZ_JAACYS010000146.1 GCF_009996845.1 Pallidibacillus pasinlerensis
AGTTAATTATTTGTTGACATTTATAATAAAAGGAGATAATATAATAAAGCAACGGTAAACGAGCACTATTCACAAGTTAATAAGTGTTTGTTACGAACTAAAATTTTTTTGAAAAGAAGTTGACAAACCAAATTGAATAGTGTAATATACTTAATGTCGGATATGACGACACATTCCGCAGTAGCTCAGTGGTAGAGCAATCGGCTGTTAACCGATCGGTCGTAGGTTCGAATCCTACCTGCGGAGTTTTTATGTCCTGGCCCCTTGGTCAAGTGGTTAAGACACCGCCCTTTCACGGCGGTAACACAGGTTCGAATCCCGTAGGGGTCATTTTTTAAAAACTTCCCAATGGGAGTCTTTATGAAAAATAAATATGTGTCGAAAATTTTATTACTGAAGTATCCCGAGGGTGATTGCTCAAACGTAATAAAATTTTCTGCGGTGCAACTTCATGAAGTTGCTTAATGTTGTTAAATCAATGGGCTATAGCCAAGTGGTAAGGCAACGGACTTTGACTCCGTGATGCGCTGGTTCGAATCCAGCTAGCCCAGCCATTTTTATTTTATGAGTCGTTAGCTCAGTCGGTAGAGCACGAATGAGTAAACTGCGAAGCTTTACTTCAGCGTACCGATTTCGCAAACATCTTTGAATAATCTTCCCGAAATTGGGACGTCGAAGATGAACTAAATTAGAGCTAACCACCATAAGATTTTAAAGAGAATTTCATTACGAGCCGTTAGCTCAGTCGGTAGAGCATCTGACTTTTAATCAGAGGGTCAGAGGTTCGAATCCTCTACGGCTCACCATTTTCCAAAAATTACCATATCATAAATTAGAAAAAATGTGTTACAATTACAATCTACGCGGTCGTGGCGGAATGGCAGACGCGTCAGGTTGAGGGCCTGGTGGGATTTATCCCGTGGAGGTTCAAGTCCTCTCGACCGCACCAAAAAACACTTGACCGCAAAACAAAAAAATGGTAATATATAAAAATGCTTTTGATAGTATCAACGGGAAGTAGCTCAGCTTGGTAGAGCACTTGGTTTGGGACCAAGGGGTCGCAGGTTCGAATCCTGTCTTCCCGACTCTAAGGGAATATTATAATGCGGGTGTAGTTTAGTGGTAAAACCACAGCCTTCCAAGCTGTTGTCGAGGGTTCGATTCCCTTCACCCGCTCCATTTTGAACCTTGAAAACTGAACAAGACAAAGCGTTTAATTTTACCATTTAGTCAG
>NZ_JAACYS010000147.1 GCF_009996845.1 Pallidibacillus pasinlerensis
TACGGAGGATTAGCTCAGCTGGGAGAGCACCTGCCTTACAAGCAGGGGGTCGGCGGTTCGATCCCGTCATCCTCCATTTATTATGCCGGTCTAGCTCAATTGGTAGAGCAACTGACTTGTAATCAGTAGGTTGGGGGTTCAAGTCCTCTGGCCGGCACCATTAATTTTTTTCTTGACTCAAATTAAAAATAATGATAATATTTTAAAGTCATTAATTATGAGCCGTTAGCTCAGTCGGTAGAGCACGTTGGAATAAGCTGCGAAGCGAAACATCAGCGTACCGATTTCGCAAACATCTTTGAATAAACTTCCCGAAATCGGGACGTCGAAGTTGTTCTAAAAAATGCAAAGCAAAGGTTATAAATCAAATTTTAATACGAGCCGTTAGCTCAGTCGGTAGAGCATCTGACTTTTAATCAGAGGGTCAGAGGTTCGAATCCTCTACGGCTCATCATCCCTTTGCGGGTGTGGCGGAATTGGCAGACGCACCAGACTTAGGATCTGGCGCCGTAAGGCGTGGGGGTTCGACTCCCTTCACCCGCACCACGCAAGATAAATTAAATAACGCGGAAGTAGTTCAGTGGTAGAACACCACCTTGCCAAGGTGGGGGTCGCGGGTTCGAATCCCGTCTTCCGCTCCATGAATATTATGCCGGGGTGGCGGAACAGGCAGACGCACAGGACTTAAAATCCTGCGGTAGGTGACTACCGTACCGGTTCGATTCCGGTCCTCGGCACCATTTTTAATGCGCCCGTAGCTCAATTGGATAGAGCGTTTGACTACGGATCAAAAGGTTAGGGGTTCGACTCCTCTCGGGCGCGCTTTAATAATCGGGAGAAGAGAGTCGGGAAGTAGCTCAGCTTGGTAGAGCACTTGGTTTGGGACCAAGGGGTCGCAGGTTCGAATCCTGTCTTCCCGATAATAGAATATTATATAATGATATGGGGCCTTAGCTCAGCTGGGAGAGCGCCTGCTTTGCACGCAGGAGGTCAGCGGTTCGATCCCGCTAGGCTCCACCAAATACATTGTTGACAAATTATACTTACCATGTATAATAGAACATGTCGATTATTGAACCTTGAAAACTGAACAAGACAAAGCGTTTTAATTAAACATTTAGTCAGTTTTAATTTTGAGCAAATCAAACACTTTTTTGGAGAGTTTGATCCTGGCTCAGGACGAACGCTGGCGGCGTGCCTAATACATGCAAGTCGAGCGAACCTCA
>NZ_JAACYS010000148.1 GCF_009996845.1 Pallidibacillus pasinlerensis
CTGCAAGGTTGTGTTTTTTTAATAAACGGTTTATAGTAGAATATGATATTTGTTTTTTGGTAATTTCTCCTTGTTGGATGAGTTGTTCATAGAAAACACTCACCGGCATATGGAGAAATTTTTTTCTTATGGCTAAAATATGATCTTGATCATCTGGCGATAATCTTCTTGAGTTTCCCCGATCTGCACGCTTCTTTGGTTTTAATGCCTCAAATCCATTTCTACGATAATTAAGTAGCCATTCTTTTATCGTTTTCACGGCTATTTTTCGTTCCCCATAATAGGGAATTGAATGCACTTTTCCTTCTAACTCTTCAAAATATGATTTCGGATCCACTTGCCCATTTAATAGTGGGGCAATTAAACCATAACGAAATAAAGCTATCTGTTCTCTTTCCTTTTCAGTCATCTTTTTTCCTCCTTTTTTGATAAAAGAGGACAACCGGTCATCCTTAATCTCATTCTACTTTTTTCGTCATTATTTGAACACGCAAAAGTTATGTGGGACTATTAATATTTTTTATTCTATCAAAATATGAGCGAATTAATTTGCCATAAAATAAGATGATAGATGACCCCAAGACCTTCGTAAGAAGGACGATGCACCAAAGTCTCGAATCAATTTCAGATACTTAACCGCCTCATTTTTTATAACACTCGAAATACCTATTACTTCGCCTAAATCTACAAAGAAACTATGAATCCATTTCATATTTTTCTGATAACGTATCCAATGAAACGAAAATAATTGACGGTTGCCTTTTGTCTTTTTGTTCTGTAGAAACTGTTCCATTCTCTGTAAAATGAGATCTAAGCTATGTTGAAAATAAGGAATCAGAAAGTCTGGAAGTATCGAGAATGTTTTTTTACAAGATAAACAAATAAGTCTACAAATAGGAATCTTAAATTCTGCCTCATCCGTTATGGCATAACGCCAATAATAGCCATGTCTGTGCAGGTTTCCTGAAGCAATACAATGACAATTAGGACATTTATCAAAAATAGGGAAGTTATTCATTTTTCCCCTATTTGCATATTCCTCAAGGCTGATACGAAAATCATGTAAAATAATCA
>NZ_JAACYS010000149.1 GCF_009996845.1 Pallidibacillus pasinlerensis
AAAGACGATAGAAAATACCATGTTCATTCGAATGAAAATTTACTCCGTCAAAAGATTTATCAAATCATTGCTGGTTATGCTGAAGATGACAGTGCTGATCAATTGACGAATGATCCTGTCTTCACACAAATGATCGGGACCGACGCCTTAGCTTCTCAACCAAGTTTATCTCGGTTTTACACAAGATTTGATAACGAATCCATGGAACAATTAAATCAAGCGAACCAAGAGCTTTTAGATAAAGTACATACATTCAGGGGATCCAAAGCAATCATCTTTGACTTGGATTCAACACATGCTGACACATATGGTGAACAAGAATCGGCATCGTACAATACTCATTATGGAACGGTCGGTTTTCATCCGTTAGTTGCTTTTGATGGTATCACTGGCGATTTCCTTAAAGCGAAGCTACGACCAGGAAATGTTTATACTTCCAATGGTGTCGTTGATTTTGTAAAACCACTTATTGAACACTACAATGAAAAATTTCCAGAAACCACACCGTTTTTACGTGGAGATAGTGGATTTGCTGTCCCGGCTTTGTATGACTTATGCGAAGATGAGTCTGTCTATTACGTGATTCGTCTAAAATCAAACGCTATTTTACAGCGAATGGCGGATGAGTTACATCCAGCCACTGAAATATTCGATGTTACCAAGTCTGAACACTACTATGAGGAAATCGAATACCAGGCAAAATCATGGTCGAAGTCAAGAAAAGTCATCGTACAATCTGTTCGTCCTGCGGGTGAACTGTTTTTTACCCATTCCTTTTTTGTAACGAATTTAAAAGATGCATTCACTCCAGAAACTATCGTTCGTTCTTATCAAAAAAGAGGGACGATGGAGAACTATATCAAGGAAGCTAAAAACGGTTTTTATCTGGATAAAATGAACAGCCATTCTTTCCAGGTAAATGAAGTCAAAATGATGTTAAGTCTATTAGCGTACAACCTAACGAATTGGCTACGTACCCTTTGCTTTCCAAAAGGACGGAAAAGTATGCAAATCGAGACCATTCGTACAAGAATTATTAAAGTTGC